>JBBSEL010000332.1:0-5320 GCA_038239755.1 Chloroflexia bacterium
GCATGCCCTCGTTCCCCTCGCCGCGCCGATAATCCCCACTCCACACATCGCGCTCCCCCGCAAACAGGGTACTCTGTTGATCTGAAAACTTGACAGCGGTATTGGCATGTGCTATGATAGGGATGACTACCCAACCGCCAGTTTGAAGGACAAAGAGGCGCACGGCAGACGGGATTATTTGTTGTGCCCTTGTACCCAGTCGAGGCCAGTTGATGATAGACGAGCGCATCGGGCAACCCCGCCGGAATACGGAGGACGGAAGAGCCATCGTGGATGATGAGGATAACCGCACCGAGATGGATGAGCCAATCCCCGCCAAAGTACCCACGGCCCCCAGCCGCGTGGGCCGCCCGTCGATGAACCGTGGCCCGGCCAGCCCGATCCATGCCGACAAGCCGGTCTTCACCCTGAGCGTCGCCGCCGATCTGCTCGGTATGCACCCCCGCACCCTGCGGATCTACGAAGAAGAGCGCCTGGTCATCCCCTTCCGCACCGACACCCAGCGCCGCCGCTATTCGCAAAACGACATCAAGCGCTTCCAGTTTATCCAGCACCTGACCCAGCGGCTCCATGTGAACCTGGCCGGGGTACGCATTATCCTGGAAATGATGGAAGAACTCCAGAAGCACGACGTGGATTTCACCGCCCGTCTTTATGAGATGGACGACGAGGCGAACCCACCCGTTGACGAAGCGTAAGCACCCGCGCACCCCGCATCTCGTGGTCCACTTTCTGCTCTAGCCATCTGTGACCCCACCCTACAACTACCTGTGGTCAGGAGGCATGTGAGCATGATCAAAATTCTCCCCATGCGGGCGCTGGTAAACGTCTTCAAGCGCACCGCGTCCGAGGTCGGCAAAGACCAGGTCGGGGACCTGGCGGCGGCGCTGACCTATTACGCGGTGTTCAGCATCTTTCCCCTGCTCTTGCTGCTGGTCACGCTGGCAACATTCATTTTCAACGCCGACGACGCCAAACAGACCGTCTTTAGCAAGCTCTCCGGGGTCGCGCCCGGCGATACCGCAAAGGTGCTGTCCGACGCGGTCGGAGCGGCGCTGGCGAAAAAGGGCGGCGGCGAACTGACCCTCTCGACCCTGATCGGCATCGGCAGCTTGTTGCTCAGCAGCAGCGGCGTGTTCACCACGCTCGATAAGGCGGTCAACCGCGCCTGGGGCTGCGAATACCAGCCCAGCCTGATCAAGGACAAGCTGATCAGTTTTGCGATGGTGATCGGGGTGGCCGTGGTGCTGGTGCTGTCCACCATCGTCTCGGCGATTGTTAATTTCGTGCTCAACGGGTCCGAGGTAGTAGTGAGCGCGGTCGTGGGCGGCAAAAACCCCTTTGTGGCCTGGGGTATCCAGCTAATCACGATCCTGGTGTCGATCCTGATCAACGCGGCCATCTTGCTGGTCATCTTCCGCGTACTACCCCGCTGCCGGGTGAGCATCGGCGATGTCTGGTTCGGGGCGTTGTTGACCGCCGTCGGATGGGAAATCTTGAAGCAGGGTTTCGCCTTCTACCTCGGCAACTTCGCCGGGTCCAGCGTCTACGGCAGCATCGGGTCGATCTTCACCCTGTTGACCTGGATCTATCTCACCGGGTTCCTGCTCCTGATCGGGGCCGAGTTCACCTCTGAATATGCCCGTGAACGCGGTATGCTCCAGATCGTGACCGGCAAAGACGTCGACGGCAAGCCGGTCGAGACGCCGCGTGAACCCAGCCCCTCGGCCCGCGTCTGGCGGGGGCACCACATCCAGGGCGGCGGCGAAGCCTGAGCCACAGCACGCACCGCCCCCCATAGTGCAGACCAATTGACCACTGACCACTGAGTATTGAGGAGTACGATGGACGAAGATGTAAGCCGCCGCCTCGTGCGCGGAGTATTGACCCTCTTGCTGACCACGCTGGCGACCTGGCTGGCGGGCTACCTGACCGAACGCCTGCTTGGCCCCGAACCGGAAGAAGATGTGGCGCTGGAAAAAGGGCGTGACTATCAGGTGAGCTAGCCAGCGCGCACCACGCCAGGCGATCACACGTAAAAGGGCGAGGGATGATCATCCCTCGCCCTTTTGCGTGCCCCGCGTCAGGGCTGGAGGAAGCAGAGGATCATGAAATAGGGGAATTGGTAGCCAGGCGGCAAGAGCTTGTCGGCAGGGATGGCGTTGTTGAGCATCCACGCCGGGGTGGGCACATCGATCAGCCGCTCCAGGCGCAGGCCCGCCGCCAGGAACGCGGTCAGGTATTCTTCCAGTGTGCGCTGGTAGAAGTGGACTTTGACCCCCTGCAAGGCCATGCCCCGGTAGGAGTAGGCCGTGCCGGAATCAAAATAATTATGCACATGGTTGCGGACAATATACGAGTAGGGATTATTCAGGGCGATGACCAGCCGCCCGCCCGGTTTGAGCACCGCCGCCAGGGTGGCGCTGAACCCCTGGTAGTCGGCCACATCGTTCAGCGCCAGGTAGCTGACCACGCGGTCGAACTGCCCGGCCAGGGCGGGTAGCGGTTGGCTGAGGTCGGCCACGCCCCAGGTGATCGGCGCGGGAGCCGGTTTGGCGCGGGCCAGGGCGATCAGCCGGGGGGCCAGGTCGAGGCCGGTGACCTGCGCCCCCTGCCCGGCCAGGATACGGGCCAGGTAGCCCTCGCCGCAGGCGGCATCTAGCACGGCCAGCCCGTCTACCTCGCCCAACGCGGCCAGCATCGGTGGCAGGATCGGGTCGTTCGTGGGGCCAGCCGCCTCGCGCGCCTCCACCATTTCGGCGTACTCGGTAGCATAGTCGTCATACACGCTGGGTATACGGTTCATCATCGGCTCCTTTCAACTGCTCCCGTACTAAAGGGTGCTCAGCACGCGCACCGGGACGGACAGCTCCGGCCCGATCCCGCCGATCCCGTGGGTCAGCACGGTGACCAGTTGGTCGGTCAGGCCGTCCGCCGCCCGCGTCCCCTGCTGGCGCATCCCCTCGATGCCCGCCCCGAAAATCGCCCAGCTCATGACCAGTGCGGTTGTTTCCAGCGAGGCCGGGCGCGACGTGCCTGCCTGCCCCAGCCAGCGCAGAATGAAATCGTAGAGCGTCTGCTGGACCGCCGTCTGGAACAGCGGGAGGAGTTGCTGGTGGCTGGGGCGCGAACAGTCATCCGGTGCCTCGCCCAGGTACTCAAACACGATGTCGATCAGCAGGCGCAGGTTGGGCAGCGTCACGGCGGACGTGACCGGGAAGCGGTTGACGAGCCGATCCTGGAACCCCTCGCGCATCAGGCTATCCAGCAGATCGTATTTGTCGGCAAAGTGGGCGTAGAACGTTGCCCGGTTGACCGTCGCGCGCTCCGCGATATCCTGCACGCTCAACTCCTGAAAGTTCTTTTCGTGGAGCAATGCCCCCAGCGCCTCTTGCAAGAGCCGCCGGGTCCGCCGCACCCGTGGGTCGGCTGCGTTCACAACCATCCGTCCTGTCCTTTCCCCAACACTTCTCGGCTCGTGTTGCTTAGACAACACTCGCGCCGTTTTGCCGATTGCGTCTCACCTGATCCTCTATTACTATTATAGACAACAAGTGTTGCTTAGTCAACACCTGAAGCCTAGATGAGCAAGCGGGAAACCGCATTGATAAAAGGGAGAAGCAGATGAATATCGTGTTGTGGATTGTCCAGGTTTTGCTGGCGCTGGCGTTTCTCATGGCGGGCATCCTCAAGGTGTCGCAACCGCTGGAGAAGCTGGCCGAGCGGATGGGCTGGGTGCGGAGCGTGCCACCGGGAGCCGTGCGCGTGATCGGGACGTTGGAGATCCTGGGGGCGATTGGGCTGATCGTGCCCGCGCTGCTGGGCATCTTGCCCTGGCTGACCCCGTTGGCCGGGGCGGGGCTGGCGCTGACGATGGTGGGCGCGCTGGCCCTCCATGTTTCCCGCAAGGAGTACAGCCAATTGGCCCCCGCCGGGGTCTTGTTGCTCCTGGCGGTCGTCGTCGCGGTGGGACGGGGGGTGCTGGTGCCCTTCTAAACCCCGGCGATCCCGATCCGCCCGGCTAACAGAGGAAGCAGCGTGACGAACGGTTCGTCACGCTGCCTCCCTGTTTTAGCGCCACCCGCCGACCTGAACCAATTGCCGGGGAAGAGAATAGTATACACAGCAGCTGCCCAATCGTGCTTTCACTTAGTAGTTGAATAAAGGAGTATCCTATGCGCACCGTATATCTACGGCGTGTACTATTGGTGGCTGGGCTGTTGCTGGCCCTGGTAGTCAGCCTGGCAGCGGGGAATCAGCGGCAAGGATCGGCCCAGGCGGGACGTAGCATTCTAGACCCAATCGGCGGGCGGCAAGCTGAAGGCCCACAAATGGACCCCAACGGCGGGCGGCAGGCGGATGATCGCGGCTGGGGTATCGACCCCAACGGTGGGCGGCAAGCCGAAGGCTCGCGCCTCGATCCCAACGGCGGACGGCAGGCGTCGGGATCCGCCGTCGATCCCGACGGGCGCCCGCAGGCCACGGATCGGGGCGGGTGCATTGATCCGTGGGGCGGCTGCCAGGCTGCCGGGGTACGCATTGATCCCGAAGGCAGCCCGCAGGCGACCGACGCGGGCGGAGCAATGGATCCCAACGGCGGGCCGCAGGCGACCGACAAGGGCTGGGGCCTGGACCCCAACGGCGGTCCACAGGCGCAAGGGCCGGGGACCGATCCCGACGGGGCACGGCAAGCCTCGGGATCAATGATCGATCCCGACGGGGCGCGGCAGGCTGAGGGCGGCGTGATTGACCCCAACGGTGGGCGGCAGGCGCAAGGGCTAGGAATTGACCCCAATGGCGGGCGGCAGGCATCGGGGTCCGCCATCGATCCCGATGGCCGACAGGCCGAGGGAACCGGGATTGATCCTCACGGGGGGCGGCAAGCATCGGGATCGATGCAGGACCCGGATGGGCGGCAAGCCTCCGGTGCCCGTATCGATCCGAACGGCGAGCCACAGGCTTCCGGTATCCGCATTGACCCCAACGGCAAGCGACAGGCATCGGGATCGATGCAGGACCCGGACGGGTGAGTTAGCGCCACCGGCAGAAAAGAGCAACGGGGCGGGGGAATAATCCCTCGCCCCGTTTGTTGTGCCCGCCACTAGCGAGAGGGTCCGTCGGGCGCAGGGAGGGCGTGATAGAGGTCCACATCGGCTTGCGAGACCACAGATAACGGGCTGGGCAGGGCATCGAGCGCGAACCAGCCGATGGCGGCGCACTTGCCCGGCTCCCGGATGTGCGGGGTGCCGCCGATATGGCGGGCGAGGAAGGTGGGCGACACCCAGTGCTGGCCCTCGTCGGGCAGAATATGGTCGGGCAC
>JBBSEL010000333.1:0-5302 GCA_038239755.1 Chloroflexia bacterium
AACGGATCGCTGTCCGGGGCATTGTCGGCGGCTATCCCTGCGGCGGTCCCGGCGAACCCTGCCCCGGCCCCTACTTCCGCCCAAACAACAACGTGACGCGCGGCCAGGTCAGCAAGATTGTCAGCGAATCGGCGGGCTTCACCGACGCGGTGCCGAACAGCCAGCAGACGTTCGCGGATGTGCCGCCATCGGGCACGTTCTGGCTGTGGGTCGAGCGCCTCTCCGGGCGCGGCATCATCACAGGCTATCCCTGTGGTGGCCCGTTTGAGCCGTGCGTGGTCCCTGGCCGCCGCCCCTATTTCCGCCCGAACAACCCGGTCACGCGCGGCCAGCTCGCCAAGATCACCAGCGGTGCGGCGGGGTGGACTGAAACGCCCACCGGCCAGACCTTTGCGGACGTCGCCGTGGGCAGCGCCTTCTATGTCTATGTGGAACGGATCGCTGTCCGGGGCATTGTCGGCGGCTATCCCTGTGGCGGCCCAGGCGAGCCGTGCATCGGACCGATCAATCGCCCCTACTTCCGCCCCAACAACCCGGCGACGCGGGGGCAGATGTCCAAGATCGCCGCGGTCGCCTTCTTTCCTAACTGCGCCACTCCCGCTCGGCGCTAGCGCCCCGCACACCACGCGGCCCGCTCGGCGGGGAGCGGGCCGCCGCCGGAACACGCCGTCCGGTCCGAAGGGGTCTAGCCCGCAGCCTGGAGTAGCGTGAGCAGCGGATCAGGCACCAGCCCCCGCGAGCGGACCAGGCGCGGGGCCCCACGCCGTCGGGTTGAGGACGAGGTAGACGACCCGTCCGAGGCCGCGTGGCTATGCCGCGCGGCTCGTCATTAGCCCGAAACAGCAGGCGATCGCGATACCACAGCCAGGCCGCGACACGATCGGGTTCGCGCCCCTGTGCTGGCTACTTGGCTCATCCATGCCTGGAAGAGGCGGTTACCAGACTACTTCACTCCGCTGATCTGGCGGAAGTTGTGGCTTCCATTGACAACGCACTAAGCTGTGCTGGTAGAATCCATGGACGCTTGTTCCATCCCAGCGTCTGTGGAGGAATCTTCCTTGTCACGTCAGCTACTCAATGCGCCGCCAGCACTCGGCAACCTTGTCAATGGTCTCTTGCGCTTGGCGGCACTCTGCGTGCGGCCAATCTTGTTCGCCCTACGGCTCCTGTTGCGACCCTTGCTTGGCTTGACCAAGCCCGCAGATCCAATCGGTGACCCCCTTCTCTTAGGCACAGCAGCCGATCTCGTCAGAAGCAGGGCTGAACTCGTCCTGGAGAATGCCATGTTGCGTCAGCAACTCATTGTGCTACGCCGCCAGGTCAAACGTCCACAACTGACCAACACTGACCGTACGATATTAGTGCTACTGGCCAGTAAGCTCCGTACCTGGAAGAGTGCGCTCCTGATTGTGCAACCTGCTACCCTGCTGCGTTGGCACCGTGCTGGCTTCCAACTCCTACGGAAGCGAAAATCCATGGCTCGTCCTAGCGCGCGCAAGCCAAAGTTGCCAGCTGAGACCATCGCGCTGATCAAGCAATTAGCACAAGAGAACTGCTTATGGGGCGCTGAACGCATCCGCGGTGAGCTACTCAAGTTGGATATTCGTGTGGCCAAGCGTACCATTCAGAAATACATGCGCCAAGCTCGTCAAACTGAGCCAAACCCAGGCAAACACGAGAGTCAGAGTTGGAGTACGTTCCTGCGCAACCATGCGCCACAAGTATGGGCGTGCGATTTTTTGCAAATCTATGACCTGTTCTTCCGGCCGTTGTTCATCTTCTTCATTATTGAACTCGGGTCGCGGCGCGTAGTGCATTTTCGGGTAACACGAACCCCGACAGATGAATGGACGGCGCAGCAACTACGGGAGGCCACCCCATACGGCGAAACACCGAAATACCTGATTCGTGACAACGATAGTAAATTCGGGGCCAGTTTCAAGCGCGTAGCAGAGGTCAGCGGCATCAAAATACTGCGGACGCCCTATCGAGCGCCCAAAGCGAACGCGTTTTGCGAGCGCTTTCAAGGTAGTGTGCGACGCGAATGCCTGGATGAAGTGATCGTGCTGAGTGAGCGGCATCTGCATGCGGTGGTGCAGGAGTATGTCGAGTATTTCAACGCGGCGCGACCACATCAGGGGATCAACCAGGCTATACCGCAAGTGGCGCATTTGCAAGAGGCCGAACCTACCCGGCCAATTCCCGCACCAGAATTGCGGGGCAAGATAACAAAGTTCCCGATCCTGGGCGGTTTACATCACGATTATCGACGGGCAGCCTAGTATTACAACGACGGTTCGTGTCTGGGCTACTGAAACGGGGCGCTAAGACCGTGTGCTTGGTGCCGGGGCTGCTGAGACAAGGGGCCAAAACCGGGCTGAGGGCTTGGCAATTTTGTGCCTGGCACCGCACGGTCTTCACCCCGTTTTAGCGAACCGTCGTTGTAATACTAGGCACTGGGTGGCTGCAACCCCACCTGTTTCCCGATGGACGACGTAAGTAGCCAGCACATACATGGAGAACTGGCAGTTCCACCAAACTTATTCGGGCGTACCGCAGGGCAGTTGTCTCTCGCCGCTATTGAGTAACTCAGGTTACGCACTACGATAACGTGGTAGACGCTGGAGAGGTAGAACCGCATCTTATGCGAGTGCTCCGGGGCCGCGCCGGTGCCCCATTCGCCGATCGAATGGCGGATGGCCGCCATAGCCACGAGGCATTGGCAGCGGCTAGGCCCGTAACGGCGACGGCATCAGTTGCGTAACGGGGGGTTTCCTTTCCATAATCTATTACATTCATGTAGTGCGTAACATGAGTGAGTAACATCTACCTCAACGAACTGGACCAAGCCATGCGCGCCAAAGCCCAAGAGTTCAACCAGGGTAAGCGGCGCAAGCGCAATCCAGAGTACCACCGCATAAGCCAAAGCGGCTATTACGCCAGAGCAGGCTGAGCACAACGGCAATCATAACCGGTAAGGTTAAGGTCCGTTCGCGCCGACCCAGGGTGTGGAAGTAGGCCATCTGGTTAAAGGTCGCGGGATGCACCAGATCGGCCAGGTGTGCGCTAAGTGTCGCGGCGGGGGCGGCTCCCGTGGGCCGCTTGGAACGGTCGCGTTGGACGGATCGGGTATGACGCACGGTACTACGTTTGGGGGCGGAGAAGAATCACTCATATCATGATTCTACCCGAACCCTCCGATTTCGCCCAAATCGGGGCTTGACATGCGGCTCAAAACCTTTAGGAGTTACGCAGTTGGGGCGGTGTGCGCCCTTTCGTGCGTAAAAATTGTGCCTATTGAGCGGCTTCGCCAGGCGTGATCAGGCGTACCAACGCTCAACTGCGTAACTCCTACAAGCGTTGAACTCCGCGTCCGGTAGCTGCCTGAGCTAGCAGGACAGGTTTGGTCCCCGGATACTACCGTAGGGTCAGGGCGCGACATCCAGGGCTGCCGCCGCCCCATTCGCCAGCACAATCTTGGCAACGGGGTCCGGTTTCCTGAAGCGCGCGATAATCGGTCCCCTTCATGCTTTCTTCATGTTGCCTTGCTACCATATGAGTAGACGGGGGAAGACGTGGAGCAGCGGGTCGCGCAATAATAATTCTATCGACATGATCCCGGAGGAGTACACCGTGCGCAGTGCTATACCGTATCACGTACCGAGAGCACGATTTGAGATATCACACCACTGCTCCCTGGGGCGCCCCCTTCCGCTGAAGAGCACACTGCCCCCGATTGACGCGCATTGACGCGGCTCCTTGGCGATGCGGGTATCTTTCGCCCCCTACTCCGGTCCGCGACCTACCCGGTGCCCGCGCAGCTAGCGCTGCCGGCGACCCTGGCTAGCTTCTTACTCACCCGGGTTGCGGTGGGCCTCTGCGCCTGGGCCGGGGCCAGCCAATTGGCGGCGGCTCATGCTCCCGCCCCCCACCGCGGCCTGTTCGTCACGACCGCCTTGATGTGGGATGGCGCCTGGTATGAGGAGATTGCGGCCCACGGGTACATGATGCCGCCGCATGGGTCCGCGAGCCTGGCGTTTCCGCCCCTGTTACCCCTGCTGGCCCGGCTGCTTGGGCCGCTCCTTGATCAGTACGGCCTCAATGCCGGCGACCCCGCCAATGGCGCCCTGGCGGTCGCCGGCATCCTCATCAGCAATGGGGCCTTCTTCGCCGCCTTGTATCTGTTGTGGCAGCTGATCGCCGCCGACCATCCGGCCGCGATCGCCAACTGGACGCTGTGGCTCGTTGCTGCTTTCCCGCTCGGGGTCTTCTGGTCCACCTTCTACACCGAGTCGCTCTTTCTGCTGCTGGTCGTGGGTTGCCTGCTCGCCGCCCGGCGGGAACGGTGGTGGTGGGCCGGCGTGCTGGGAGGGTTGGCGGCCCTTACGCGATGGGCCGGCGTGCTACTGGCGGTGGTGTTGCTGGTGGAATGGATGACTTTACGCCAGACACCGGGGACTGACCCCCGCCGCCCCCCGTGGGCGGCGGGCGTCCGCCGATGGGCCCTGCGGGGGCGCCAGGCCGCCCCGCAGGACGATGTCTCCGGGGCGACACGGTTACAGGCAAGGAGAGCGCGCACAGTTGGCGCGGGTCACCTAGGTCGCGTCAGGGAGCCGCGGTCGGAGCCGGCGCCTGGTCGCGACCGCGTGCAGGTTACGTCGCTCGGCGGCATTGCTTTGATACCCCTGGCCCTTGTTGGCTATATGCTCTTCTTGCGCGCAGCCTTCGCGCGCCCTCTTGGTATGTTCACGAGTCATGCGCAAACCTGGCATGAGCAACTCACGCTGTTCCCGTTAACCTATGTCGGGGGTGCTAAGCTGCTCTGGCAGCAGGTGGTGCAGACGGGCCCCCTACCGGCGACCGGCTCAATACTAGCCGCCGTCGCGGAGCAAGGCCACGGCAGTACCCTCTATATGTGGCTGGATCTGGGCTTGCCGCTCCTGTTTGTGGGGCTGGGGGGGCTGGGTTGGCGACGGGGCTGGTTACGGCCCGGGGACGTGAGTTGGCTCGGGCTGGGCGTGGTGTTTGCCCTGAGTTGGAACACCACCTTGTCGGTCGGACGCTATATGATGCCTCTTTGGCCAGCGTTGATCGTGGGGGCATACCTATGCCGCCGCTGGCCGTGGCTGGGACGTATCTGGCTGGTGGGGTCGGGCGCGTTACTAGCGCTGACTGCGTACCTCTTTGCCAGCGCAAAATGGATCGGCTGAGGAATAAACGCGGGTCCCTGCCAGGTCGCAAACAGCGGAGCGCCGCGCCCGGTGGCCCGGCTGGTACAGCGGGCTGACCGAGGCCGCGCCGC
>JBBSEL010000334.1:0-5291 GCA_038239755.1 Chloroflexia bacterium
TAGACCTCGCCCACGGCGGCTATCGCCCCCTCGTCAATGTGGGTGACCAGGCGGGGATCGTGATAAAACTGGGTGTCGGCGGTCTCGTCTTCGCGGTCGAAGGCCCCCGGCGGGAAGGGATCAGTCATAGCGGCGGGTGGGTGGTGGGTGGTGCTCGGCTATTGGTAGTTGGTCGCCGGTGCAGGCGGCGGGGATCCGGCCCGCGTGCCGTGGGGCAGGGGGCTGGGTCCTCTTGGTTCTATCTACGGCCCCGCCGCGATCCTGGTTCCGTCCTGCTTAGACGGTCAGCTGATCCACTGCCTGGCGGGCGGCGCGCACATTGGCGTCGGGGGTTTCGACCGAGATCGAGCAAGCCGGGCCAAGCATCCACATCCGGTTGGTGGTCTGGATCGACGCGGCGCGGGCCTCCGACATCACCTCGGCGGGGCTGCCGCTCTGGAGGGTTTCGTTGTGCAGCCCGCCGATGACGGCTTTGCCGCTCCGCGCCTGGACCTCGTGGAGGGGCGGGTTGCCCGGTGACCCGACAGCCCAGTTGATGGCGTGAACCGGGTAGTCGGCCAGATCGAGCACCATGTTGTTGTTCTTGCAGACGTGGAGCACGTTGAACGCAGCATCCTGCGCGGCGGCCAGGATCTTGAGGTCGTAGGGTCGCCCGAACTCGGCATAGAGGTCGCTGGTCAGGGTGTCGGTGGTGGCCCACTCGGTGGTGGCGAAGAAGATGCCGTCGGCCCCGGTTTTCAGCAGGCGGGTGACAAACTCGCTGAAGGTGGCGGTGATCAGGTCGAGCGCGCCGTGGACCGCCTGGGGGTCGGCCTTCATCATGTCCAGCAATTGCTGGGGTGCGGCCACCAGATCGCCCGCAATCGAGAGCGGGCTGAAGACGGTTTCGCAGATATAGACCTGCCCGCCTAGCGCCTCGCAGATCCGTTCGCAGACTTCGAGCTGCTCATCGAGCGGCCCGTCATCAAGCGAAAGCGGGCGCAGGCTGGCCCAATCGGCGGCGGATTTGATCGGCACTTCCAGCACGACCGGCTTGACCAGTGGTTGCCCGCTGAAGCGGAGCTTGACCCCCCAGCCCTCGACATGATAGGAGCCACGGGGGTTGACCTTCATCCAGTCCCAATCGTACTTACGCTGCCAGCCGAGCATGGCCCCGGCCAGGCCCTCGGCGGTCTCTTCGCTTTCGTAAAAGTGCCGCCACAGGCTGACCGGCGGGCGGTCTACCGGCTGGTTGCGGACAGCGGCGTCTACCCGCTCTTTTTTGGTCATGTTGCGCGGGGTGTCGGCGGTTGGGTGTTGCTCTTCCATAGGGGATGCTCCTTTCGGTGCTGGGGACTGGTTTTATTATACCGCAAAAAGCTGGAGTGCGCCGGGGATCGGCCTTGCCGTTCGTGCCCGATATAACAGGTTGGCTCGCCAGGGAGTAGCGCAGGTTGCCCCGTAACCGGGCGCGGGGGTATAATGCGCAGCAGGGGACGCTGTGCAGGGAGACATCGAGGATGGCTGAGGGGACGTATACGGCGGTCTATTTGTCGCCGCACTTTGACGATATCGCGCTGTCGTGCGGCGGATGGGCAGCGGCCCAGGCGACAGCGGGGGGGCGCGGGCTGTGCGTGACGGTGTTCGCCGGGCCGCCGGCGGGGCCGCTCCACGCCTATGCCCGACGGCTCCATACCCGCTGGGGCGAACCAGACCCGGCGGCGGGCAACCGGCTGCGGCGCGACGAGGAGGCGGCGGCACTGGCCCTGCTCGGCCTCGATCCGGTCTGGCTGGCCTTCCCCGACGCGATCTACCGCCCGGTGCCCTACGACTCGCACGCCGGGATCTTCGGAGAGGTGGCCGCCAGCGAATGGGCCACCCTGCTCCCGGCTATCGGGGTGGCGCTGGTGGCGACGCTGGCGGCGCACGGGGTTGCGCCGCCCACGCCCCTCTATGTGCCGCTGGGCGTGGGCCATCATGTGGACCACCAACTGCTCCACGCGGCGGGGCGGGCGCTGGGGCAGGCGGGTTGGCCGTTCCTGTTCTATGAGGACTACCCCTATGCCGCCCAGCCCGGCGTGGTCGCGGCGCGGGTAGCCGAGGTCGCCGCTGCCCTCGCCCCTGCCGCCCTCCGGCCCACCATCCACGACGTGTCGGCCACCCTGGACGTGAAAATCGCCGCCATCGCTGCCTACGCCTCGCAGATCAGCAGCCTGTTCCCCAGCCTGGCGGCGCTGCCCGGCGCAGTGCGGACCTATGCCGCCGAGGTGGGCGCGGCGACGGGCAGCGCTGCGGCGGAGCGGTATTGGGGCGTGAAACGTGAAACGTGAAACGTGATGCGTGAATGGTACAGTGTACTGCGTATTGCGTATTGCGTATTGCGTCGTTCTAATCACTAACCACCAACCACTAATCACTAACCCCCAACCACTAACCACCCGTCACGCATCACGAGCCACGAGCCACGAACCACGCGAGAACACAACCATGCTCTATCTGTCCGAGATCTTGAATAGCGCGATCCGCGACCGGCGCGGGACCGAGATGGCGCGGGTGCGCGATGTGGTGGTGCGGGTGCCCGACCCGGCGACGGCGGGCGGCGCGGCGGGGCCGCGGCTGCATGGGCTGGTGGCGCGGGCCGGGGGCGGGGGGCCGGGTTTTTTCGTCCCGGCGCGGCGGCTGGGCAGCGTGCAGGCCGGAGGGATCGTGCTGGATTCGCCCACGGTGGCGCTGGAAACGTTCGAGCGCCGCCCGCAGGAGTGGCTGCTGGCGAAGGATATCTGGGATCGGCGGGTGATCGACTGTACCACCCGGCGGGTGCGGCGGGTGAACGATCTGCTGCTGGGCGTGGCCGAGGAGCGCGAGCCGGGGCCGCCCCCGCCCGGCGGCTATCCGCCCGACGAGGTGTTGCTGCTGGGGGCCGAGATCGGGGTGCAGGGCATCCTGCGGCGGCTGGGGCTATACCGCCCGCTGGCCGGGCTGCTGGGCGGGCGGGTACCTGCCCGGTTCTTGCCCTGGGCGCAGATGGATCTGGTGCTGAGCAGCGGGGCCGGGCCGGTCGCCACCGTCGCCCGCCACGCCCACCTGGCCGAGATGCACCCGGTGGACATCGCCCACCTGATCGAGAGCGTCAGCACGCGAGAAGCGGCGGAACTGATCGCCGGGCTGGACGACGCGACCGCCGCCGACGTGATGGAGGAGTTGCCCGCCGACCGGCAGATGGATATCGTGGAATTCTTGCCCGACGCCCGCGCCGCCGACATCCTCGAAGAAATGGCCCCCGACGATGCCAGCGACCTGCTGGGCGACCTGCCCGGCACGCGCAGCGCGGCGTTGTTGGAACAGATGGAACCGGACGCGGTGACCCCGGTGCGCACGCTCTTGCGCTATGCTGACACCACGGCGGGCGGGATGATGACCACCAGCTATGTCCACGCCTACGAGGGCGAAACGGTGGCCCAGGCGGTCGAGCACCTGCGCGTGCCGATCGAAAAGCCGGACATGGTCTACTACATCTATGTGCTGGCCGAGGCCCCCAGCACCCGGCTGGTCGGAGTGGTCTCGCTGCGCGAACTGCTGCTGGCCGGGCCGGGCGACGTGCTGCGCGACTTCATGCGCACCGACTTCCTCTCAGTCCATGCCGACGAGGAGGACCGCGAGGTGGCGCGCAAGCTGGCCGAATATAACCTGATGGCGATCCCGGTACTGGACGAGGCGGGAAGCTTGCTGGGGATCGTCACCGTCGATGACGCGCTGGACGTGCTGCTGCCGAGCGGCTGGCAGCGGCGCTTGCCCCGCATTTTCAGCTAGGCTCAGCGGGCGAGGGTGGGCACGCGGTAGCGAAGGCATGAAGGGACCGCAAGGCGATGGCGGTAGAGACAACCAACGGGGTAGTCGCGGAGAACGACGCTCCCCAGGCGCACCCGCCTGGGGAGCGTCGGCGGAATTTGGGGCGGCGGCTGCGGCAGGCGCGCTGGTGGCCCTACCTGGCGGCGATGGGGCCGGGGATCGTCGCGGCGGCGGCGGGCAACGACGCGGGCGGCATCGCCACCTATTCCACCGTCGGGGCCACCTACGGCTATAGCCTCCTCTGGGTCATGGTCATCGTGGCAATCCTGCTGGCGCTGGTGCAGGAGATGTGCGCGCGCATGGGCGCGGTGACGGGCAAGGGGCTGAGCGACCTGATCCGTGAACGGTTCGGGCTGCGCTGGTCGGCCTTTGCCACGCTGATCCTCTTTATCGCCAACACCGGGACGACGATCACCGAGTTTGTTGGTATCGGCGCGGCGGCGGAACTGTTCGGCATCCCCCGCTGGCTGGCCGTGCCGCCGATGGCGCTGCTGGTCTGGTGGCTGGTGACCAAAGGCTCGTATGCGCGGGTCGAAAAGCTGTTCATCCTGCTGGCGATGGTCTTTCTCAGCTATGTGGCGACGGTGCTGGTCATCGACCCGCCCTGGGCGGCCATCGGCCACGCCCTGGTCACCCCCGATTTCAGCCGGATTAGCGATGCCGGGTATTTGCCCACCCTGGTCGCCCTGATCGGGACGACGATCACCCCCTACATGCAGCTCTATGTCCAGTCCAGCGTGGTCGAAAAAGGGGTGACGCCCGCTGATTACAAGTATGAGCGGGCCGAGGTGCTGGGCGGCACGACCTTCTCCAGCATCGTCTCGATCTGCATCATCATCGCCACGGCGGCCACCCTGTTCGTCACCCACCAGCAGGTGACCAGCGCCGCCGATGCCGCCCAGGCGCTGGCCCCGGTGGCCGGGTCGCTGGCCGAAGAGTTGTTCGCGGTGGGGCTGTTCGGGGCCTCGATGCTGGCGGCGGCGGTCTTGCCCCTGGCGACGGCCTACGCGGTGACCGAGGCGATCGGCTTCGAGCGCGGGGTGTCGTTCAGCTTCAGCGAAGCGCCCTTTTTCATGGGCCTGTTCACCTTCCTGATCGTGCTGGGCACGCTGGTGGCGATGATCCCCAACATCTCGGTGGTGGCGCTGCTGCTGCTGGTGCAGACGGTCAACGGCGTGCTTCTGCCCATCGAACTGATCTTCATCATGATCCTGGTCAACGATAAATCGATCATGGGCAAGCACACCAACAGCCCCCTGCTCAACGTGCTGACCGGGGTGGGGGTGGTGGTGATCATCCTCGCCGTGGTCGCCATGCTGATCACCACCTTCCTCCCTCTCTAAGCCCCTCGCGGGCGCTCCTCCCCCCCCCGCCGGTGCCCCCCCCCAACCCCCCCACACGCCCCCCACAAACCACAAAAGGACCCCCCAAATGTGGAAAATGGGGCCAAAATTGGATTGTCA
>JBBSEL010000335.1:0-5288 GCA_038239755.1 Chloroflexia bacterium
CACTCAAGGGCCGGAGTTGTGTGTTAGGGGGTCGGGTCATTGAGTACCCCTCCTCTGACCCAGTATCGCATAATCCGCCTTTTCGCAACCATTTGCAGCGTGACCCACTAGTACCCAGCGCCGATGCCCATCCTGACGTGCGTCCCTGGTAACGGGGGTACGAAGCTCAGGTTCATGCTTAAGGAAGTAGCGGCCCCCACCGTGAAACCGGGTCCTTGCAAGATGGGACGGGTGAACGTCAGTGAACTCTCGTTGAGGCTTCGTTAGGTAAACACGCCGGATGGTGGTGACCAAAACGGCGTTTGGGTCGCGGGCCAGTCGCCCATAACCGGCTGGCTACAGGTAGGGCAGCACCGGCCATCCGCGCCGGAGCGCGCGGCTATTTGCTGAAGGACGCCGACCAGGAGGAACTGGCGCGGGCGATCCAGACAGTGGCGGCGGGGGGTGATCTTCAGCCCCGGCATCGCCGGGCGCGTCCCGCACTACCTGGCCCAGCCGCCGCCCCAGCTCCCCGCGCAGGCGTTCGACTCGTTGACCCCCCGCGAGCGCGAGATTCTGGTCCAGTTGGCGCGGGACGCAGCCAACGCCGAGATCGCCGCGCACCTGGGCCTCAGCCCGAAAACGGTCAGCAATAACATCTCCAACGTCCTCGCCAAGTTGCAGGCGACGGATCGGGCGAAACTGATGCTGCTGGGCCTGGAAGCGGGGCTGGGCCAGCCGGAGGGCGGGCCAGTGGACGGGTAGGGGAGTTTCCACAACTCGTACACCGGGGCGGCGCGAAACACCAACCCGGCCCGTGGACGAATCCACGGGCCGGGTTGGCACTACGATGTGCGCGGCGCGATTCTTTACCCCCGCGCGCGGGTGCGCCGCGCAAAGACCCCGGCGAGCAGGCACAGCAGCGCGCTCCCCAGCAAGCCGGTCAGGATCAGGGGGAGCGTGTTCCCGCCGGTCGCGGGCATCCCTACGGGCGGGGCCGCGTGCGCGGCCTGGTAGGCGGCAGCGGCAGCCCCGACGCGGGCCCCTTCACTCGGCACAATGCTGGTATGGTAGGCCACGATCTTCCCATTCTCGACCTCGGCCTCGGTGTTGAACTGTACCGGCGCGACGCCCCATAGCAAGAACATATCGTTGGTCGCCAGGGCGACATAGGTCACTTTGTTGCCCGCGACCTGGGGACTGCCGACCAGCTCTCGCTTCACCTGATGGGCGGCGGCATAGTCGAACGCCTGGCGGAGTTCTGCTTGGCCGGTCCACTGGCCGGTGGTGCCCGCCGGGGCGGGGGTGATCGTTTGGACACCGTGGTCAGCCCACAGCGCCAGCGCGGCATCGGTCGCGGACGGGTTGCCGACCATCTGCTCGAAGGCGACCAGCACATGTGCGGTGGCGGCTGCCCCGACACGCGGGCCTTCCGCCGGGTCCATCGTGTTGATGTAGGAGGTGATCTTCCCGTTCTCGACCACCACGACGGTGGTGAACTTGACCGGGGCGACCCCCAACGCCACGAAGGCGGTGTTGCTCGCCAGCGACGCGTAGGTCACCGTGCTGCCGGTCACCTGGGGGGTGCCGACAATCTGCCGCTGGACCTTATTCGCCACGGCATACTGGAACCCCTGGCGGAGTTCGGCCTGCCCGGTCCAGACCCCGGTGGTGCCCTGCGGGGCCGGGATCACCTTCTGCACGCCATTCTCGGCCCACAGCGCCAGCGCGGCATCTACCTGAGAGGCGTTGCCCACCATCGCCTCGAACGCGGTCACCACCGCCACCGGATCGGTATCGGCCAGCGGATGCGCGCTAGCTTTTTGTCCGAAGCCCAGCACCAGGGCCAGAGCGACAATCAGGGTCCAGCCCTGGGTGGTCATCAAGCGAATCATCGGTGTTATCTCCCTTCATAATTGGAAACCATTTGTTGCAGCAAGTCCATGAGCGCCGCCAGGCTCTGGAACGGGTGCGACTCGCCGTCCACCGCGCGTTGCACCTTGCCGTGCCATTCCACCTGGCCGCTCCCATCCGTCGCCTCCTTGGCCGCCAAGCGGACCAGAAACAGATCGGAGCGCCGGTACCGGGGTCGTATCGCCACTGACTACTCTCCTCTCGATCTTGGCCGGATGTCGGGGTCGGGCTACGTCTGCTGCTATTGTAAGGCCGGATCGCGGTCGGTGGGCGTTACCAAAGTGCTACAAGATCTGCTATACTCGATCCCAGACGAGGGGTGTTGCCGCCCCTGCGG
Organism: Chloroflexia bacterium; assembly: GCA_038239755.1. Taxonomy (GTDB): domain Bacteria; phylum Chloroflexota; class Chloroflexia; order QHBQ01; family JAICKM01; genus JBBSAN01. Next base: position 2,231 of record JBBSEL010000335.1, read on the forward strand.
CGATCACGAACTGAGGACCCCTATGAGCAACGCCCCGACCTTTGGCGACTGGCTGCGCCACCAGCGGCAGGAGCGGGGCGTGACCCAGGACGAGCTGGCCGAGCAGCTAGGCTTCTCGGTTGCCATGCTGCGCAAGCTCGAAGCTGGCGAGCGCCGCCCCTCCGGCCCCAGCGCCGAACTCCTGGCCGACTATTTCCGCATCCCCGCCGACGAGTGGGCGGCGTTCGTCGCCTTCGCCCGCACCGGTCCCCACCGTGCCCTCCCTGCCGCCGCGCTCCCTCCCACGGGGAACCTGCCGTTGGCTCCCTGGCGCCGCACCTACCGGCACCAGAGTAATCTGCCGGCGCGGCTCACCCCGCTCATCGGGCGGTCTCAGGAGAGCCTAGCAGTGCGTGCCCTGCTCCTCCAGCCTAAGACGCGGCTGCTCACCCTCACCGGCGGGCCGGGCATCGGCAAGACCCGCCTGGCGGTGCAGGTGGCGGTCGAGCTGGTGGACCATTTCCCGGACGGCGTGTTCCTGGTGGACCTGGCCCCGGTGAGCGACCCCGATCTGGTGCTGGCAACCGTGGCCCGCACGCTGGGGCTGACGGAGGCCGGGTCCCGGCCCCTTGTGGAGGTGTTGCTCGACTACGTGGCCGAGCGGCGGATGCTGCTGCTGCTGGACAATTTCGAGCAAATCCTCGACGCGGCGGGGGCCGTCGTGCAGTTGTTGGAGGCTAGCCCCTGGCTCAAGGTACTGGTCACCAGCCGTGCGGCGCTACATGTGCGCGGCGAACGCCGCCTGCCGGTGCCGCCCCTGGATCTGCCGGACCTACAGCGGTTGCCGGGCGTGGCGGAGTTGGCGGCTTATCCCGCGGTGGCGCTGTTTGTCGAGCGGGCACAGGCGGTGGCCGCCGACTTTACGCTGACGGCGGAGAACGCGGCGGCAGTGGCGGCGGTGTGCGTCGGGTTGGAGGGGTTACCGCTGGCGATTGAACTGGCGGCGGCCCGGGTCCGCCACCAGACACCAGCGGCGCTCCAGCAGGCGTTGAGCAGTCACCTCACGCTGTTGACCGGCGGGGCACGCGACCTGCCGACACGGCATCGCACCCTGCGCGGGGCCATTGCCTGGAGCTATGAGTTGTTGGACGCGGGCGAGCAGCGCCTCTTGCGGCAGATGGGGGTCTTCGTCGGGGGATTCACTGCGGCGGCCCTGGTCGGGATCGGGTCGCCGGGGCCGGAGGCCGCCGCCGCGAGGGGGGAGACGTTGCGGTCCCTGGTGGATAAGCATCTGGTCCAGGAGGATCGCCGGATCACACCACCGGAGGTTTCTACAGAGGCGCGCTTTGGACTGATGGAAGCGGTGCGCGAATTTGCGCTGGAGCAATTGGCCCAGCAGGCTGAAACAGCGGAGGTCCGGCGACGACACGCTGCCTACTACCTGGCCCAGGCCGAGCAGGCAGAGGCGCAATTCCGCAGCCCGCCCTATCCGGGGTGGGGCGCGGAAGGGCTGCGCTGGATCGACCGGCTGGAAGCGGATCTCGACAATATGCGCGGGGCGCTCGCTTGGTATCTGGAGCAAGCGGAGGCCGAAACCGCGACGCAGGCCGCCGGAGGGGTACCCGGCGCGGCCTGGGGCACGATCCAGCAGGGGCTGCGCCTGGCGCTGGGGCTACGCCGGGTCTGGTTTGTGCGGGGCTACTTCACCGAAGGACGCCAATGGTTGATGACGTTCGCTGCCGCCGTGCCCCAGCCGCTGCCGCCCGCCCTGCCCGGCCTGCGCGAGACCTATGCCTTGGTCCTCGCTGTCGTGGGGCGGCTGTCCCTGGTCCAGGGCGATCTGGGATCGATACCGGTGCGCGTCCTGCTGGAAGAGAGTGTCCGCCTCCTACGCGAGGGACCCGACCAACCGCTCCTGACCATCCCGCTGCTGATCCTCGGGGAGGTGGCCGCCGTCGAGGAAAACTACGAGGCGGCCCGCCGCTATCTGCACGAATGCCTGCAGCGCAATCGGGTGGCGGGCAACCGCTGGGGCGCGGCAGCGGCGTTGGAGGCGTTGGGCAATACGGACCTCCAACAGGGGCAGTTCGGCCCGGCCCGCCCCCTCTTGGAGGAGAGCCTGGCGCTGTACCGCGCGGTGGATGATCCCTTCGGGGCGGGCGCGGTGCTGGAGAGCCTGGGACGCCTGGCCTATGGGCAAGGAGATTACCCTGCGGCCCAGGCCTGGTGGGAGGGCAGCTTGCAACTGCGCCAGGCGGTCCGAGATCGCACGAGGGTCGGCCATTCGCGGGTGTTGCTCGGTTGGGCGACCTTACGCCAGAAGAATGATCCTGCGGCGCAGGCTGCCTTCTGCGAGGGGCTGCTGCTGGCGCGGGAACTCGGGGCCGTGCGGACCATGCACTGGGGTTTAGTCGGCCTGGGGGCCTGGGCCACGACCCAGCAAGCCCCGGCGCACGCCGCGCGGCTCCTGGGGGCCGCCGCCGCACTCCAGGCCGCCCATACCATTCGGTTGTCCCCGGCCCAACAGACCGAGGTCGCCGCCGCGATTGCGGCGGGGCAGGCGCAACTGGCGGACGCCGCCTGGCAGACGGCCTGGCAGGCGGGGCAGGCGATGACGCTAGCCCAAGCCGTCACCTACGCAACGGCGACCTGAATAGCAGCCCGCCCCACGAGGGAGATGGGAGGTAGGGTGGCCTGAAGGGGCAGCGGAATGCGGGAGCAGCACCAGAGACGACACCGTGCTCGTCCAAGCCTCAGCAATATGCGGGCAATCATGGCTCGCATAGCCGCGCTTATGAAATCCGTGGGAAAGTTAGGCGGCGCTGCCCCCATTGCCTTCGCCGACGGCCCCGCCATCATTGGCGGCGAGTGCTGCGGTGCCCCAGAGCGCGTTGTGGTTGCCCGGAATCCGCGGCTGGGTCAGTATTTGAGGGCAGTCGCGCTTCCGCTGCACTCCGCGTGGTCAATAGGCCGGAAGGTCAGCGCTGCTCAGCATAAGCAAGTACGTGGCACCGCTGGGCAGGGTCGTCAACCAGGCAGCGACGGCCTGCTGCCGCGGATGCTCCAGCACCGCATAGAG
>JBBSEL010000336.1:0-5270 GCA_038239755.1 Chloroflexia bacterium
GACGGCATATACCGCCCACTCCCATAATAGGGTATCAGCACGAATAGCACCACCGCCAGGGTGATACTGACCAGCCCGACCCAGCATAGCAGTCCCGCTACTTTCAGACCCCACCGCCCCGACGCGGTAGGATTGGCGGCACCTTCCACGCGCGGCTAGTCCTCGCCCAGATAGGCTTTGCGGACCTGGGGGCTTTTCAGCAGGCTGGCCCCGGTGTCTTCCAACACGATATGCCCGGTCTCGATCACATAGCCTCGTGCCGCGACCTGGAGGGCCATCAGCGCGTTCTGTTCGACCAGGAGGATCGTGGTGCCCTGCTCATTGATCTCGCGGACCACCCGGAAGATCGTTTCGACCAGCATCGGGGCCAGCCCCATCGACGGCTCGTCGAGCAACAGCACTTTGGGACGGCTCATCATCGCCCGGCCCATCGCCAGCATTTGCTGTTCACCACCCGACAGCGTGGCCGCGCTCTGGGTCAGGCGTTCGCGCAGCCGGGGGAAGATGACCAGCACCCGCTCCAGGTCCTTGCCGATATCTACCGTGTCGTTGCGGACGAAGGCTCCCATCTCCAGGTTTTCCTGCACCGTCATGCGGCCAAAGACGCGGCGGCCCTCCGGCGAGTGGCCGATCCCCAGGCGCACGATATCGTTCGCGGGCACCTGATCGATCCGTTTCGCGGCCAGGCGCACTTCGCCCCGGCGCGGGCGGATCAGCCCGGAAATGGTCCGTAGCGTGGTCGTCTTGCCTGCTCCGTTCGAGCCGATCAGCGTGACGATCTCGCCCTGCTCCACGTTCAGCGACACGCCTTTCAGCGCGCGAATATTGCCATAGAACGTCTCGATGTTTTCGACTTCCAGCAAAGGCATCCGGCGGCTCCTCCCCTATGTCTCAATGCCGACTGTGGCGGCGCGGCCCAGGTAGGCCTCGATGACGCGGGGGTCGGTCCGCACCTGATCAGGCGTACCCTCCGCTATCTTAATCCCATAATCCAGCACCGAAACCCGGTCGGAGATGCTCATGACCACCTTCATATCATGTTCGATCAGCAAGATGGTCAGGCCGCGTTCGTCGCGCAGGCGGCGGATGAAGTGCATCATCTCGGCGGTTTCTTGCGGATTCATCCCGGCGGTCGGCTCGTCCAACAAGAGAAGCTGCGGGTCGCTGGCGAGGGCGCGGGCCACCTCCAGGCGGCGTTGGTCGCCATAGGGCAGATTCTTGGCGAACTCATCGGCTGTTTGCGACAGGTCGGTAAAGGCCAGCAGTTCTCGCCCTTTTTCGTTGGCGCGGCGTTCCTCGGCGGCGACCGCCGGGGGCCGGAAGATGGCCCCGAACACCCCCGCCTTCAAGCGGCTATGCTGGCCGACCAGCACGTTTTCCAGCGCGGTCATGTTGGAAAACAGGCGGATATTCTGGAAGGTGCGGGCCACGCCCATCGACGTGATCCGCGCCGGGTTGATCCCCGAGATGCTCTGCCCGTTAAACCACATCTGTCCGCTGGTCGGCTTATAGAGGCCGGTGATGGTGTTGAAGAAGGTGGTTTTGCCCGCGCCGTTGGGGCCGATCAGGCTGACGATGGCCCCGCGCGGGATGGTGAAATCGACCTTGTTCACCGCCACCAGGCCGCCGAAGCGCTTGGTGATCTCGGTGGCGCGCAGGAGCATCGTGCCGCCGGGGCCGGTGTCGTTGATCACCACGGGGTCGGGAGCCGGGTCGCCGGGCGGGCGTGTGGGTTGTGGATCGGTTGCCATGTCTACGATTCTCCCCCTCCGCGTGTGTCAGACTCTTGCTGGCCTGCCTCATGCACGTCGTACAATTCTTGTTCACTCTCGCGCCTGGCGATCTCCGCCGTTTCGGGGCGCAGTTCGGCGCGGCGACGGGCGTTCGGGATCAACCCTTCCGGGCGCACGAGCATCATCCCCACCAGCGCCACCCCATAGAGCAGGTACTTGATGCCGGAGAAGTCGGTCGTCGCCAGGAATTCGACGTGATTTTTTGTGCCGAAGTCCTTGATCACCGTCGGGAGCTGCACCAACACATAGGATTGCAAGATGTAGAGGATCAGTGCCCCGGCGATCACCCCCCAGATGTTGCCCATGCCCCCCAGGATGATCATACAGAGAATGACCACCGAGACGTTGAAGTCGAACTGGCCGGGACCGATGAAGCCCAGCTTGGAGGCGTAGACGCACCCGGCGAACCCGGAGAAGGCCGCGCCCATGGAGAAGGCCAGCAGCTTGGTGCGGGTGGTGTCGATGCCCATCGCAGCGGCGGCCAATTCATCTTCGCGCAAGGCCATCCAGGCGCGCCCGACCCGCGAGTCGCGCAGGCGGCTGATGATCAACACCGCCGCGATGATCATGATAAAGACCAGATAGTAGTAGGGGCGCGTGTCGAAGCCGAAGTTGAAGCCGATGCTGGTGCCGGGAACCCCCAGGATCGGGTGGTCCACCCCCGAAATGCCGTTGGTGCCCCCGGTGATCGGTTCGGCGTTGAGGAAGACGGTCGGCACGATTTCGCCAAAGCCGAGCGTCACAATCGCCAGGTAGTCACCCCGCAGGCGCAGGGTCGGCGCGCCCAGCAAGGCCCCGAACGCCGCCGCCACCCCCGCCGCGATAAACAGGATCAGCCAGAACGAGAGGTGGAACCCGTGTTGCGGCGAGGCGAGCAGGGCATAGGTATAGGAGCCGATGGCGAAGAAGGCGGCGTAGCCCAGGTCGAGCAACCCGGCGTAGCCGATCACGATGTTCAGCCCCAGGGCCAGCAGAACATAGACCCCGGCATCGGTCAGGGTGCTGATCGCTACGTCGGGCCGGACGCCGATCCCGTTGGTATCGAGCAGCGGATAGACGGCGACGGCGAGGAGCAGCACGGTGACGCCGATTAGCTGGGCGGGCCGGAAGGTGGTTGCGCGTCCGCCGGAGGTGCTCGGGTCGGGTGCCGCGCCGCTCCGCCGGGCCGCAACGGGCCGGGGTTGGGCGGGAGAACTCATGGGTGCGCCTCCTTATGCTTTCTCAGGCACCTGCTGGCCCAGGAGGCCGGCGGGGCGGAAGACGAGGATCAGGATCAGGATCGCAAACACCACGGCGTTGGTCCATTGCGATCCAAGACCGACACAGCGGCCATACTGGTCGCTCATAGCTTCGACAATACCGATCAGGAAGCCGCCCAGCATGGCCCCCGGAATGTTGCCGATACCGCCCAACACCGCCGAGGTGAACGCTTTCAGCCCCGACTGGTAGCCCTGGACGAACCAGACCGCCCCAAAATAGATGCCGTAGATCAGCCCCGCCGCCCCGGCCAGAACCGCGCCGATGAAGAAGGTCAGGGTGATCGTGGCGTTGACGTTGATCCCCATCAGGCGCGAGGTGTCAGCGTCCTGTGCAGTGGCGCGCATCGCCTTGCCCAGCTTGGTGAAGCGGACAAAGGCGGTCAGCAAGGCCATCAACAGGATACAGATCGCGATCACAAACACATCCTTGAGGCCGATGCGGACGTGCCAGATGATCGCAAACTGATTCTTGAAGACATCGGGGAAGGAGACCGGCGATGGCCCGCGCCAGATCTGGCCGATGTTCTGGAGGATGAAGGACATACCGATGGCGGAAATTAAGGGGGCCAGTTTGGGGGCGTTGCGTAACGGCTTATAGGCGATCTGTTCGACCGTCACCCCGATCATGCCGGTGATCAGCATCGTCGCCAGGAAGGCGATCAGCAGGACCCCGACCAGGATGTAGAACTCGCCCTTGACCACCCCGGTCACGCCCATCAGGTTGAGGACCGACAGGGCGATGAACGAGCCGAGCATGAAGATGTCGCCGTGCGCGAAGTTGATCAGCTCGACAATGCCATAGACCATTGTGTAGCCCAGGGCGACCAGGGCATAGATCGAGCCTTTGGCGACCCCGTTAACCAGTTGTTGTAAGAGTTGCTGGATGCCCCCCTCCAGCGTGCCCCCGCTGATGCAAGGGAAGAAGTCCTGGAATAGTTTTAGCAGGTCCATGCGTGCGCTCTGCTCCTCCGGGTACTGAGACGCCGGTTATCTACCGCCGTGACGAGCGTCGCTGCTGGAGCACTGGCGCATTACCCCCTGGTAATACCCGTGCCCCCGGCAGGCCGGTGGCAGAGCCGGGCCAGCTTGGCTGGCCCGGCTCTCTGGAGTCTTACTTGTCGAACTTGGTCTGGTCCACGAAGGTCCAGGCTGCGTTCTTGACTTCGTAGATCGAGATCCAGCGGTTGGTTGTGTCGCCGTTCGCATCAAAGCTGGTCGTACCGATCACGCCCTTGAAGTCCTTCGTCGCGGCAATCGCGGCGCGGACCCCTTCGCGGTCCAACGTCTTCGCGGCCTTCAGGGCGGCGATGATGATGTTGGCCGCTTCGTAGGTGTTGGCGCTGTAGGAGCCGACATCCGCGTTGTACTTGGCTTTGTAATCGGTCAGGAACTGGGCCGCTTCGGGCAGGGTCGCCGCGTTGACCGCCGCCACGGTGCCGTAGCTGCCGTTGGAGGAGTCGCCGCCGACCTTGGTGAACTCGGTCTCGACGATGCCGTCCCCGCCCATGAAGGGGATGTCCAGCCCGGCATCGGCCATCTGCTTGCGCGCCAGGGCCAGCCCGTTGGAGGTCGTGCCGCCGTAGAAGATGGCTTCAGCCTTGGGGGTCAGCCCGGCGATCTTGGTCATGATCGTGCGGAAGTCGGAGGTGCCCTTCGGCACGCCTTCGTGCCCGACGACCGTGCCGCCATCGGCCTTGAAGCGCTTCTCGACATTATCGGCCAAGCCCTTGCCGTACGTTTCCGTATCGTCGAGGATGTACAGGTTTTTGACGTTGAGCTTGTTGTAGAGGTAGTCCGCCGCCGACGGCCCCTGAATGTCATCGGTGGTGCAGACGCGGAAGTAGGTGACCACGCCGCTGGGACGGTAGGTCGCCGTCTGGCCGAACTCCGGCTTGGTCAACGTCTCGTTGGTGTTGGCCGGGCTGATCTGGGCCAGGTTAGCCTGGTTCATGATCGGCATTTCGGCGCGAGCAACGTTGGAGTTGAAGGGACCGACCATCGCCAGAACCGCCGGGTCGGCGATGAAGGCCTGGACGTTCTTGGCGCCCTGCTCGGGGTTGTGGACCCCGTTGACGGCATCATCGAGGGCATACATCTCCAGCTTGTAAGTCTTGCCGCCGATGGTGACGCCGGCCTTGTTGGCCTGCTCGATGGCGAGTTCGGCGCCGTTGCGGGCGGGCACGCCGTCGGAGGCATCCGCGCCGGAGGTCGGCAGATC
>JBBSEL010000337.1:0-5265 GCA_038239755.1 Chloroflexia bacterium
GAAGCATCTCGGCCCCGCTCTTTTCGCGCACCGAGCGCATGAACTGGAAGAGGCGATTGCCGCCCACTTCGTCGGCCAGTAGCGCCACCTTCCAGCCGTGGGCCTGGAGCACCCGCCCGGCCATATCAATCGCCCCGTAGTGCGCCGACAGCATGATTAGGCTGTGGCCCTCGTTGATCAGCGGGCGGATCCGTCCGAACCCGGCTTCGTCAAAAATCACCTCACGCCGCAACGCCTCGTCGCTCAGGTCGGGCACGCGCAGCATATCATAATAGTCCAGCGCCACGTTCTGGAACACCTTGTGCGCCGCCCGGCGCACCTGCCCCCAACTGGCCCCCGGCCCCAGCACATGGCGCATGTTACTGATCGCCGCGCGCCGCCCCCTGGTCGCCAGATAATAGCCTACATCACCGGCGCGACAGGCCAGCCAGCGGCCCAACCACACCGGCAGGCGCGCCACTAACCAGCGGCACACCCGCAATACCCACAACATTGGTTTAATCCTCCGAATCCATCCGATAATTACGATCCCAGTCCCATCAATTATACCATATTCTCCTCAGGGTCCGGCAGGCCGGAACTACGGCACCATTTTTGCGAATCCGTCTCCCGCCGCGCCCAACCCATTGACGAGCGCTGCATTCTTATGTAAAATGAAACTATGAGCCAGTCTCCCCATCCCACGCAAACTCTGCCCAGCGGCGTGCCCAACGCACCGCCCGCAGAAGTCTTCGTGGGTCGCTGGCGGTTGGATTGGCTCATCCTGGTCCGCCGACTGGTTCTGCCTATTATTTTAACGGTGATTGGCTTCCTGGCGTTCCTCATTGTGAACACCGCCCTGGTTGGTAACTTGACCCCCGGTGTGCCCGATGCACTGAGCGTGGGAATTAACGTCTTGCTCTTGTTCATTCCTGTCGTGGGCCTGCTCTGGGCACTGTATGTCTTCTGGGAATGGCGGAGCACCTGGATTGAACTTACCAACCAGCGGCTGATTGTGCGCGAAAGTGCCCCCTTGCGGCACGAAACGCGGCGCGAAGTGCCCCTGGACAAAGTGCAGAACGTCATTTCTCAACTGGATGGCCCACTCAACAAGTCGCTCAAATTCGGCGGCATCACTATCGGGACGGCCAGCTTCGGGACGATCAATTTCCAGAATATTCGTGACCCAAACGGCCTGCGCTCTTTGATCCTGCAAAAGCAGAAAGAGTGGCAGGCGGTGATCCAGCCGGGCTTCGAGGCGTGGCTACAGGACAGCGTCCATAGCCATGTGGTCTACGGCCAACCGCTGCCTCCCCGCCCCAGTACCATGACCAATTTTACGTCGGCGGCCCCGCAAGGGTATGATACCCTCAACATGCTGTTCCCCCGCCACGCGCAACGCAACGGCGGCACGGTCATCTGGCACAAGCACTGGTGGTTTTTGCTGGAAGCCGAAGCAAAACCGTTCCTCTTCCTCCTCCTGTTTGAAGGCACCAGCCTGCTGGCGAGTACGGTGCTGCGGATGCTCGGCAGTGACCAGAACCCGCTGGACCCTTTTGTAATCGTGGCCCGGCCCTTCATCTGGCTGTTGATCCTGCTGGCGATGCTCTACCAGTGGGAAGACTGGCGCAATGATTATTATAAGGTGCAGGGCGACAGTCTAATCGACTATGAGGCGCGCCCGCTGGGGCTGCAAGAGGAAACGAAAGAGACCAAGCTCGACCGCATCACCGACCTGCGCGTGGACCAACCCAGCCCGCTGTCGTTTGTGCTGGGGTACGGTGACATCGTCATCAAAGTGCCGGGCGAGAGTGCCGCCTTCACCTTTGACGGGGTGCCCAACCCTCGCGAAGTGCTCAACGAAATCATGGAGCGTATTGACGCCCAGCAGAAGCGCAAGCGGGAGCAACAGTACGAAGATATCCTCAAAGTGATGCGCCTCTACACGGGCGAAATCCAGAATTACCAGGCCTACCGAGAATTCCTGGCCCAGCAACAACCCCCCACCGGCCCGCCGCCGTTCTAAAGTGCTGAGTGCTGAGTGCTGAGTGCTGCGTGCTGAGATCCGGTCATAAAGCGGCATACACCTGTAGGATATGGCTCTGTCCATTGATGTCCGGTAACCCCCGATGCCTGGGACGCTCGACCCTCAATGGACAGAGCCATATCCTACACCAGGCACCGATCTTTATGACTGGATCTCAGCCGCAGTCGTTTGACGGCTCATCGCTCAGCACTCATCGCGTTCCTCTCAGCACTCAATCCTCAGTCCTCAGTCCTCAGTCCTCAGCCTGCCGGGCTGATCGGCGGGAGCAAGGCTGCGCCTACCTGCGCGGCCAGGTCCGGCCCCAACTGCTCGCGCAACAGGGCCACCAGTTGCGCTTCCAGCGGCCCCCGCTGCGCCGTGATCGCGGCCAGTTGCGCCGCCAACTCCTGCTCCTGCACCCGCAGCGACAAAATCTCGGCCACCAATTCATCTAACGTCATCGGCCTGCTGCTGGCCGGGGTATCATCCGCCATTCTCGTACCTCCACGGTAGGGGCGACCTGTTGTACGTTCACCACAGAGGCACAGAGATCACAGAAATGATCTCGTACCTCAAACCTCAAACCTCGTCCCCAACCCCCATTACGCCATTTGCTGATAGATCGAGCGCACGACCAGGGCGGCAGGCTTGGGCGACAGATCGTCGGCGCGGAAGAGGCCCCGGTACTTCTCGTCGTTCTCCTGGGTGCCAGAGAAGTTCCAGTCGGTCAGCGTCCAGATGCAGGTGCCCATGATCTTGTCGGCGTTGCGGGCGGCGGCGCGCAGGATGACCGAAATCGCGTCGCGTTGCAGGTTCTCGGTCCAGGTCAGCCCGTTGAGGCTTAGCTTGCTGGGCGGGCCTAGCTCCCCGATCAGCGTGCGTCGCCCGGTGCGAATCCAGATGATCCGCATCCGCTCGTCCACCGCCAGGTTGTAGGCCACCGGGTCGCCGCCGTAGGGCAGGTACTCGTGGTACTGCGGGACGTGGCGGGCATCGGGGAATATTTTGACCAGTTCGACCGCGCTGAACGGGTTGAGTACGCCGAAGGTGATCTGCTGGGTGCTTTGGTAATAGACGTGGTTGTAGATCAGCTTCAGCCAGATCAGCCCCTCGTGGACCCAGGGCCAGGCCGGGTCGCCCTTCGGCGTGGGGTAATACTTGATCGGGTCGGCGGCGAACATCGGCTGGATAAAGAGCGGGCGCGGCGGGTCGCTGCCCGGCGTCACCTTGACCGAATCGTCCAGCTCGTTGACCAGATCCCACATCAGGATGCGCGGATCGTCGCCCAGGCGCACGCCGCGCCCATGGTTGGTGACATAGTTCAGCACCCGGTCGAGATGGTTCATGGCGGTCAGCGGGTTGTTGATCAATTCCGGCAAGACCGGGTATTCATCAAACAGCCCCAGGATCACCTTCATCCCCCGCGCATTGGTCAGGGCGAGAAACTGATCGACCCGGTCGAGGACCGTGTTGGGGTCGCCGGGGCAGAGGTGGCCGGTGTCGTCGGGGATCGGGCGGCCTTCCAGCACCGAAAAGGGGAGGAAGGTGCGGATCGTGTTGACCCCCAGGCCCTTCGCCAGGTCCAGTTCGCTGCCGATTTCGTCGGGGTGCCAGTCGCACCACATCCGCCACCAGCCCCGCTGCGACGGGTAATAATTCACGCCGCGCACAATCAGGCGCGGGGCGCTGGGCGGGGTGGGGACGGTCGGCGGGGCCGCCGGGGCCGACGGAGCGGGCGCGGCGGAGTCGAACGTGGTCGCCCCCAGGGAGCGGCTCTCGAAGGTGGTCCCTGGGTCGGGGCTGGCGGCTTCGGGCGCAGCCGGGGTGGCAACCGGCGGGATCAGGGTCGCCCCCACCTCGGCGGCCAGGTCGGCCCCCAGTTCGTCGCGCAGCCGCTCGGCCAGCGCGGCCTCTAACGCTTGTCGCCGGGCCAGCAGGTAGGCGCGCTGCCGCTCCAGTTCTTCGCTCTGGGCATAGAGGCGGCGGATTTCTGCGACGATGGCTTCCAGCGTGGGCGGCGGGGGGGGCGTAGGCGCGGGTTTGGCCGAGGCGGATGCCTGCGGATGGGTGGCGGATGGATTAGCAGCGGGCAGGGGGACAGCGGGCGGGGTAGGGTCTTCCGGCATGAGTCTTTCTCCTCCTTGAAACATCCGGCGCGGCCTGTGCGTCTTACATAAGAGAAGCCAGCGACGCCGGGCGTTCGGGCTGGTGGTATGATAGCATGGGCCTGGCACGAGTGTCAAACGCGAAACGTGAAACGTGAAGCGTGATGCGTATTCTGTTTAGGGAGAGTACAGGGTAGAACCCTTACTGTATTTTTCACGTTTCACGCATTGCGCCCCGGTTCGTCAAGAATGGGCACTACTGGTATAATACCACCACACATTTTGCCGAGGGGAGCGTTGATCGACCGATGGCCTATCGCCTGTTGCCGCCTGTGTTCTATCGCATCGCGCTACTGCTCTTGCTGCTCGGCGGCGTGGGCCTGTCCCCGTTAGCTCCTGTGGGGGCTGCGCCCCCCGCTGGTCCGGTCCCCCTCTCTAATCCGCCCGTCGCAATCCGCAATCCGCCCGCAGCCCAACCGGCGGGGCTGACGATGCGGGTGCGGGCGGCGTATGACGGGCATTATAAGGTAGGCGAGTGGTTCCCGGTGCAGGTGGACCTGAGCAACGACGGGACGGGCACCGTGGCCGGGCAGTTGCAGGTGGTAGCGAAGAACGATAATGGGGCCGACATCACCACCTACGTGCGCGATATCACGCTGCCTTCGCCCAGCCGCAAGCAAGTCACCCTCAGCACCTTCGCCGCCACCTATGCCCGCAGCTTCGATGTGCGGCTGATGAGCGGCAGCACCACCCTGATCAAGCAGACGATAGTCGTCGATCCGGTCGAGTACCCGGCCTTCTTGCTGGGTGTGGTCAGTGGCGATACGGGCCTGCTCAACGTGCTGAACGGCGGGAGCCTGGGCATCCAGGGGACCGCGCCAGCCGGGCCGAACCCGGCCAGCACCGGCAGCACGAGCGGGAACCGGGCGACCGTGGCCCATCTCCAGGCCGCCGATTTGCCTCCCAACGCGGCGGCCCTGGCCGGGCTGGACGCGCTGATCCTGGCCGGGACCGACCTGAGCACGGTGGCCGACGAGGTCCACGCCGCCCTGGCGGGCTGGGTCATGCGCGGGGGGACGCTGGTGGTGGCGGGGGGCAACAACACCACGCTGGCGGGCCTGAGCGACCTCTTGCCGGTGCAGGTGACCGGCACCC
>JBBSEL010000338.1:0-5263 GCA_038239755.1 Chloroflexia bacterium
CGACGATCCCCCACGAAATTACGGTTGACTTTGGGGCCTCGCGGGTGCTGTTGAAGCCCGCTGCGCCCGGTCCCGGTGTGATCGCCGGGGGCGGCGTGCGCGCCGTGCTCGAAGCTGCCGGGATCAAGGACGTGCTGACCAAGTCGCTGGGTAACAACAACCCGATCAACGTGGTCCGCGCGACGATCCTGGCCCTCAGTCGCCTGCGCTCGGCGCAGGAAGAGGCGACTCGCCGGGGCAAGACCCTGGAAGAGATGAATCGCCGCCAGGTGTTGCGCGCCATTCGCCTGGCGATGGCCGAACAGGCGGCCCCCGTGGTCGCCGATGTGCGGCCCTCCAGCTCCGACCGTGGCGGTCGGGATGATCGGCGCGGCGGCCAGGGTGGACCCGGCGGCGGCGGACGTGGCGGCCAGGGTGGACCCGGCGGCGGCGGACGCGGCGGCCAGGGTGGACCCGGCGGCGGCGGACGTGGCGGCGGACGCGGCGGCCCTGGTGGCGGTGGCGGTCGCGGTGGCGGCGGTGGGGGCTATAGCGGCGGCGGCGGTGGCCGTGGCGGTGGCGGCTCTTACGGCGGCCAGGGCGGCGGCTCCTTCGGTGGTCAGGGTGGCGGTGGACGCAGCGATGCCCCCCGGCCCCAGACTGCGGAGCAGGGTCCGCGCCCTCAAGCCCCGGCTGGCGGCTCGCCCGCCCCGGAAGGAGAGCGTTAAATGACAACCAAGCCTAATCCCCACACTGCGGGTGTGCGCGACGGCGGCACCGTGCGGATCACGCTGGTCCGCAGCCTGATCGGCCAGCGCCAGGGCAGCCGGGATACCGTGGAAGCCCTGGGCCTGTTGCGCGTGAACTATTCGGTCGAGAGGCCCGACAGCGCCGTGCTCCGAGGGATGATCTTCAAGATCAAGCACCTTGTGGCGGTAGAAGATTTGTAGGGTAGGGTGATGGGCGGCGGCTCTGGCTGCCGTCCACCCACTGCTTTTATTGAGGAACCGTATCATGAACTTGAGCGATCTTTATCCCGATGTGGGTGCTCGCACCAAGCGCAAGCGCATTGGGCGCGGCGAAGGGTCGGGAACGGGCAAGACCTCGGGCTTCGGCACCAAGGGCGCGAAGTCCCGCACCGGTCACCACAAGGCGAAGCGCGGCTTCATGGGTGGCCAGACGCCGATCCATTTGCAACTGCCCTACAAGCGCGGTTTCAAAAATGCCTTCCGCTTGCCCCGCTATGAAGTCAACTTGGAGCAGTTGGACGGTTTTGAGGCCAACGCCGAGGTGACCCCCGCTGCGTTGGTGGAGCGCGGCATCATCCGCGATACCACCATGCCGGTGGTCGTCCTGAACCGGGGCGCGGTCACGGTACCGCTCACCGTGCGCGCGCACCGGGTGAGCAAGAGCGCCCAGGCGGCCATCGAGGCGGCGGGCGGCGCGGTCCAGATCATCGAAGAGGCTGGCACACAAAACGGGATCCAACCGGGCCGTCCGGGTGGTGCTCGTGCGCCCCGCACGGAGCGCAAGGTTCCGATCAGCGGTAGCTAAGGAGAGCATCGGTGCTGCAAGCAAGCATTAACGCCTTTCGCATCCCCGACCTGCGGCGAAAGATCCTGTTCACGTTCGCCATGCTGGTGATCTTCCGCATCGTGGCCCATGTGCCGGTGCCGGGCATCAACACGGCGGCCCTGGCGGATATCTTCAGCCGCCAGGACGTGGGCCAGATTCTGGGCATCCTGAACATCTTCAGCGGTGGCTCGTTGCAGAACTTCAGTGTGGCGGCGATGGGGGTCTACCCCTATATCACCGCCTCCATCATCTTCCAGCTCCTCATCCCGATCATCCCGCGGTTGACAGAGCTGTCGAAGGAAGGCGAGCAGGGCCGCCACAAGATCAACCAGTACCAGCACTGGCTCACCGTGCCGCTGGCGATCCTTCAGGGCTACGGCCAGTGCGTGCTGATGAAATCGCTGGGCGTGCTGTCGCGCTTCGACATCGTGGCGAACCCGCTCTATTCGATCTCAATCCTGTTCTCGCTGGTGGCGGGCACCGTCTTCCTGATCTGGATCGGTGAGTTGATCACCGAGAACGGCATCGGGAATGGCGTGTCGATCATCATCTTCGCCGGTATCGTCTCCCGCCTGCCGTTGCAGGCCTTCCAGACGATCTTGCCCCAGACCCAGAGCGGTGCCAGCTTCAACTTCTTCGGTCTGATCCTGTTCCTGCTGATCAGCCTGATCACCATCGTTGGTATCATCCTGATCCAGGAAGGCCAGCGGCGCATCCCGGTCCACTATTCACGCAACGTGTTTAAGGGCAACCGGATGATGCGCCAGAGCGGCGAGAGTCACATCCCGTTGCGGGTGAACTCGGCAGGGATGATCCCGCTGATCTTCGCCCAGAGCATCATTATCTTCCCCTCGACCATCGCCGCGTTCTTCACGGCGGCGACGGGCACGGTGGGCGATGTTGCGCGGACGATCACCAGCGTCCTCAACCCGAGCAGCTTCCCTTATCAGGTGCTCTACTTCCTGATGGTGGTCGGCTTCACCTACTTCTATACGACCGTGGTCTTCAGCCAGCAAAACATCGCCGAGAACTTGCAAAAGAGCGGCGGCGTGGTGCCCGGCAAGCGCCCCGGCCCGGCCACGCAGCAATACCTGACAGGGGTGCTGAACCGCATCACTTTCCTCGGCGCGCTCTTCCTGGGCGTGGTCGCGGTGCTGCCCTACTTCGGCGGCATCATCACCGGGGTCCAGTTCCTCTTCACCAGCACGGCGCTGCTGATCGTGGTAGGTGTCGCCATCGATACGATGAAGCAGCTTGAAGCCCAGTTGCTGATGCGTAACTACGAAGGCTTTATCAAGCGATAATCGGTCGGTAGTGGTCAGTGGTCAGTGGTCAGCTTGTGTGATCCGTCTCCCGGTTGCCCCCCACGGCAAGCGGAGGATCCAACAAAGTTGATAGCTGACCACTGTTCACTGCCCACTGCGGAGAGGTCAAAGATGATCCTGCTCCTACTCGGTGCGCCGGGCGCGGGCAAAGGCACCCAGGCCGAAGTGTTGCGCGATACGCTGAACATGGTCCACGTATCGAGCGGCGATCTGTTTCGGCTGCATATGAAGAACGCAACCCCCCTCGGTGTGGCGGCGCAAGCCTACTATGACCGGGGCGAGCTGGTGCCCGACGAGATCACGATCCAGATGATTCTGGACCGCCTCTATGAGCCGGATACCGTCAACGGGGTGATCCTCGACGGCTTCCCCCGCACCGTGGCCCAGGCCGAGGCGCTGGACACCGTGCTGCGGGCCGCCGACCTGCGAGTGGACCTGGCGCTCTATGCCAAGGTGCCGACCGAGACCCTGCTAGACCGGCTGTCGGGCCGCTGGATCTGTCGCAACTGCGGCGCGGTCTACCACGAGTTGTACAACCCACCCACCGTGGCCGGGATCTGCGACAACTGCGGCAAGGCCGAGCTATACCAGCGCGTGGACGATAAGCGCGAAACCGCCGAAAACCGGCTGCGTGTCTACTTTGAGCAGACCACCCCGGTAATCGAGTATTACCGCCAACAGGGGGTGCTGGACGAGGTCAACGGGGCACAGCCGATAGAACAGGTGACCGACGAGATGCTGGGCCGGATCCGGCGCTATCCGCCGCCGGGCATGGCCGAGCTGTCCAACGGGGCAGCGGAGTAGCAGGGAAAGGTTCAGGGATAGGGGCATGGTCAACCGCACGTTAATCAAAACGCCGAAGGAATTGGCGATCATGCGCGAAGCAGGCCGGATCGTGGCCGAGACGCTGGCGCTGATGGCGGCGCATGTGCAGCCGGGGATGACCACCGACGACCTGGACCGCCTCGCCTACGAACACATCACCCGGCGCGGGGCCGTGCCCTCGTTCAAGGGCCACCACGGCTATGTCAAAAGCATCTGCACCTCGATCAACGAGGAGATCGTGCATGGCATCCCCGGCCCCCGTGTGTTGCAAGAGGGCGACCTGCTCAGCCTGGACTGCGGCGCGTTCTATCGCGGCTTCCACGGCGACAGCGGGCTGACCGTGCCGGTGGGCCAGATCAGCGCCGAAGCGCAGCGAATTATGGATGTGGCCGCCCAGGCGCTGGATGTTGGCATCGGCATGGTGGGACCGGGCGTGCGTACAGGTGATGTGGGCGCGGCGATCTACGAGGTGATCAAGAGCGCGGGCTACGAAACGCCCCGCGAACTGTCGGGGCATGGGGTGGGGCGGCAACTGTGGGAAGAGCCGAAGGTGCCCAACTACGGCGACCGAGGCAAGGGCTTCACCCTCGTCCCCGGCATCGTCATCGCCATCGAACCGATGCTCATGGGTGGCACCTACCGCACCCGCACGTTGAGCGACGGCTGGACGATTGTAACCGAGGACGGCAAGCTGTCCTCCTATATCGAGCATACCGTGGCTGTGACCGAGAACGGGCCGGAGATTTTGACCCTGCCGTGACGAGTGGTTAGTGGTTAGTTTTTAGAAGAAGACTGATAACTGAGAACTGAGAACAAATATGTCTGATCGCGTGATTTTGAAGACGCCCAAAGAGATCGCGCTCATGCGCGAGGCGGGGCGCATTGTGGCCGATACGCTGGCCTTGCTGACCGAGCACGCCAAGCCGGGCGTGACGACCGGGGAGCTGGACCGCCTGGCCTACGCATATATTACCGGGCGGGGCGCGGTGCCGTCGTTCAAGGGCTACCAGGGCTTCCCGGCGAGCATTTGCGCGTCGGTGAATGAGGAGATCGTCCACGGCATCCCCGGTACGCGGGTGCTGAAAGATGGCGACCTGCTCAGCCTCGATTGCGGCGCGGTCTTCCGGGGCTATCATGGCGACAGCGCCACGACAATCCCCATCGGCACGATCCGCCCCGATGCCCAGCGGCTATTGCACACCGCCTGGGAGGCGTTGGATGTCGGCATCGCCATGGCTCGGCCCGGCGTGCGCCTGGGCGACCTGGGCGCGGCCATCCAGGATGTGATCGAGCGCGACGGCTACGGTGTAGTCCGCGACCTGTGCGGGCACGGCATCGGACGGCATATGCACGAAGCGCCCCAGGTGATGAACTTCGGGGAGCGGGGGCGGGGCCTGAAGCTCACCGCAGGCATGGTCATCGCCATCGAGCCGATGCTGACCGCCGGGACGTACAAGACAGACACCCTGGCCGACGATTGGACGATTGTCACCCAGGACCACAGCCTGGCCGCCCACGTCGAGCATACTGTCGCCGTGACCGAGCATGGCCCGGAGATC
>JBBSEL010000339.1:0-5245 GCA_038239755.1 Chloroflexia bacterium
GGCAGGCGCGCCTGGGCCAGCACCCGCCCGGCCAGATCACAGCGCGCCGTCAGGATCTTGGTGCCCCCCAGGTCTACCCCCACGATGTAGCCAGGATCCAATGCGGCCCCCTGTGACGAGTAGGCAGTAGGCAGTGGGCGGTACAGGCTGAATCACACCGACTGCCTACTGCCTACTGCCTACTGCCTACTGCCTACTCAGTTCATAAAGCGGAAGCGGACGAGCGCAGAGACGACCGAGACGCCATCTTTCCACGAAATCTTTTTGCCTTCCCAGTGTTCCCGCCCGGTGTAGGAGATCGGCACCTCGTAGATCCGGTTGCCCATGCGCAAGATCTTGGCGGTGATCTCCGGGTCAATGCCCCAGCGGTTCGAGCGGATAGTCAGGCGGCGGGCGATATCGCTGGTGAAGACCTTGTAGCACGTTTCCAGGTCGGTCAGCGTGGTGTCGAACAGGATGTTGCCCATCAGGTTGAGCGACTTGTTGAAGACCATGTGCGAGAAGTACATCGCCTTGTGCTCACCGAGGAAGCGCGAGCCGTAGACCACCTTACTACGCCCCTTGAGGATCGGCGCGATCAGGATCGGGTATTCGGAGGGATCATACTCCAGGTCGGCATCCTGAATGATGACGATGTCGCCTTTGATCTGCTTGAGGCCGGTACGCACTGCCGCGCCCTTGCCCTGGTTGACCCGGTGCTTGAACAAGCGAATCCGCCCGGCGCGGGCCATCTCTTCCAGAATCTCGCTGGTACCATCAGTCGAGCAATCGTCGATGGCAATAATCTCTTTGCGCACGGGCGAGGCTTCGATGCGCTGGACGATCTCGCGGATGGTCCGTGGCTCGTTATAGACGGGCATCACGACCGAGATCAGCATCTCGCTATCGGGCACGTCGGGGACGACGGGTGGGTTCATAAGTAGTGCGGATACCTCGTTTTCGTAAGATTAGGGGGGTTGAGAATGGGGGTGGTTAGCGCCGCTGCCCACCTGCCGGGTTGCGCCCTTCGCGCCGCCGCTGCAACTCGGCCTGCAAGCGGCGCTCTAGCTCTTGCTCCCGGTCGCTGTCGGGCAGGCCAAACAGCGGTTGCGCCTCCTGGGCGAGGGCGGCCTCGACGCTGGGCTGCGGCGCGGGGGGCGCGTCAGTCGCGGCGGGGGTCGCCGTTGCGCCTGCCTCCAGAGCCGACGCCGGGAGCGGGCGCTTGAGCAGCACCCAGAAATTGTCGCGGAACACCCCAACCACTTCCCAGCCCTGGCGGCCCAGTTCGTTCAGGGGGGTGCCCTTCCAGCCTGCCGGGTCGATCACCACGATCCGCCCCTTTTCCGATTCCGGCACCAGGCGCACGCCGATGTATTCCCACTGCTGCATCTAGGCTCCTCCTTACCGCCCGGCCCGGTGGCGGGGCGCCGTTTATTGTATCACAATCGCCCTGCGCCGGGCAACTTGCCTCCCAGTCCTTACAGGAAATTAAGAATCGTCCTTTAGGACTATTAAATTATACCGGCATTGCCGTATAATAAACGCAGTCACGGCATCGGGTGCGCTTAACTCGGCTGTGGCTCAAATTATCGCCGCGGTGCAGACGGGCACCCGAAGCGTCCCTCCGGGGGAAAGGATATCTCGCTATGTTCAAGGTTGGTCAGCACGTTATCTGGAACGGCGACGGCAAAGTCTATGTCATTACCGCTGTCCATGTCAACACCAGCCCGGCCAATTACGACATTCAGTTGTTGAGCGATGGATCGGTCACCCAGCACAATGTGCCCGAAGGTGACATGGTTATCGCCACGAGCTGACACAGGTGCTGCCCAATATTCTTTATCCCGAGTAGACCTGCTTGTGGTGGGGGGCTACAGGGACCAACAGACGCGGGCATCCCAAACATAGGGACCACAAGGGACTACAAACGCGGAGATCCGAGCGACCGGATCTCCGCGTTTTACATGCCCACCCTAGGTGTCCATCGTCGCCAGCCGCGTGCTATCGCTGGCCGCACCCGGCAGCGAGTCGGGGTAGGCACCATCGTCGGGGGGCGGCTCCCCTGCCGCCGCTGCCGGCTGCGCCCGCGCCACCTCGCCCAATTCCAGCGCCATGAGCCGCCGGGCGATGGCGACACAGGTGGCATAGGTGGCATCCAACCCCTGGTAGTCGAGGCTGCCGCGCCCCAGGTTCGCCCCCTTGCTGTAGGGCGTATCCGAGGCGTAATGGAGGATGCCCAGGTCGAACGGCAGATTGGTGAAATTGATATGTTCGCCCACCGGGTGGCGAGTGGGATAGGTCGTTTCGTACAGCGCGTTCAGGTAGGGACCGGCTTCCATCTCCACCACGGTGTAGTTTTCGCGGTAGTAGAAGTCGAGATACTGCCGGTTTTGCAGATAGGTCCCTTTGACCGTCACCGCCTTCTGGTTGTCCAGCACCGAGCCATAGACGAGGTAGGGGCTGATCGAGCGGGCATTAAAGGTGTTGTTCAGCCAGTAGGTGTTCTGGGTATGCTCCTCGTAGACCGAGTCGGCGATCATCACGTCGCCCACCCGCCCGTTGAGGGTAGCCGCCTTGCCGGTGATGTAGATCCCCCGGAAATCCTCCAGGCTCTCGGCGATCTGGACAAAGATGTAGTAGGCAGCCAGCCCCAGGGGGTAATCGATGTTGAGCATGATCGCCCGGCTGCCGCGCAAGGCTTCTAGGCCGGGCTGATCGAGCCGGGGATCGAGGTCGGTGGGAATCAGCCGGGATAGCTCCACGATCTGGGTATCCACCGGCAGCCCTTCATGCGCGCCCATGTGGTGGATGCCGTGTTCGGCTTCTTCTTGCCGCCGCTGCGCCGCCACTTCCCGGCCCGTGGGCACGTCGCTGTAGAAGCGGCGGGCGGCGTAGTAGAGGAAGTTGTGCCAGTTGGCCTTGCTCTCCCCGCTCTGGAGGCGGCGCAATTCGGGCAAGAGTACCTGATCGTTGGTCCGCTCCAGGTAGCGCTCGATCTCCGGTTGGATCGCGGTCACGCTGCCGCCCAGCAGGTTGACCAGCGCATGGGTATTGCTGGAGACAAAGTAGACCGGGCGGTCGTGCAGCCCCAGTTCGCGCAGCCGGATCGAGATCGGTGACCACCAGCGGCGGGTCGCCTGGGCGTAGCCGACATAGGAGCCGCCCAGCATCTGCACAGTGAAGCTCTTTTCCTGGCGGGCGATCTCCAGCAGGTTATCCCACAGGTGCGCCTCACCCCAGGTGGCCTCCAGCCGGGTCCAGTCCTCCTGGCTGAGCAGCAGCCGCCGCCGCACGGTCTTGACCATCTCGCTGTAGAGCGCGGCCACGGCGGTGCGCCCGGCCTCGATCAGTTCCACCGTCGCCGGGTCGGCGGTCAGCAACGTGTGCAGCTTGTTCCACTCGATCTGGTAGCCGGTGAGGGTGGGGATCAGGTCGTCCACGTCGGACGAGCTATTGACGTAGACGGCCAGTTGCCGGTCGCCGTCATAAAACCACAGCCGCCGTCGCCCCGGCGCGCTCACCCGCTCCCAGCGTTCCACCGGCACATGGTGACGATGGAACACCGCCGCCGACTGCCCCAACAGCACCCGCCGCACCTGGGTGATGCTGCTCGGCAGGCGGTTGACGCTGTAGAGGAAGGCATCCATATCGGGCCGGGGTTCGTTGGCATCGACATGCAAGCTGGGGGCCGCCCCGATATGCGCCTGCACCAGCGCTTTGATCTTGACTTCGCCTGAGCTGCGTAGCATCGTGTTATAGGTGCGAATATACAGCTCGACATCCTGCTTGCTGGCCGGGCGGATCTCGGCGCGGGCGCGGGTCTGATCCTCCGGCGCGTATTCAGCGAGCAGCTCCGTTGCTCTCGGTTCCAAATTATCCATACTCCCTGCACGGGCCTCCTGCTTTGCCATACGGTTAAAATGTGTTCCTGCTATTGTAGGGCAGCCGTGGGGATGCGTCAAGCGGGGGATGTTAAGAAGGTGTTAAAGGTGGGGAACAGAAGGGATATTCAGTCCCGGAGGGACGACAGATCGTAGCCCACGGTAGGACCGTGGGAAGAGGCCACCCCACGGTGAAGCCCCGGAGGGGCGACAGAACGGCGGGTATGACATTCCTCTGTCGCCCCTCCGGGGCTTGATTGGGCGACACTTGTCCACACGGCTCACGCCATGGGCTACGATCTGCCGCCCCTCCGGGGCTGATTCTCGGCGAAGGGAATAAAGGCTAGCGTCCCTTGCGAGGGCCGCGCGGGGCGGGCGGGGGTTCGTCTTCGGGTGCCCAGCCGACGGGGTCTTTGATGCGGATGTAGCCGCCCGCCGGGCTGATCTCCTCGACGATCTCTTTGATCGCCGGGACCAATAGCTCCTGCCCGTCTGGCGTCTTCACCACGTAGACATCGTTGCTGCCGGTGCTGATCACGTCGGTGAGGGTGCCAACGGGCGAGCCATCGGTGGTGATGAGGGGGAGGTTGATTAGCTGGAAGGTGTAGAAGGTGCCGAGCGGCAGGGGCCAGGCATCGGCGCGGGGGATCTGCACGCTGTAGCCGCGCAAGAGGTCGGCGGCATCACGGTCGGCCACCCCGGCCACGGTCAGCAGCATCTGGTGAACCTGCCCGCCCCAGGGGCCGACCCGCGCGTCTTCGGGGTCGGCGATACGGAGCCGCCGGGTGCCCCGCGCCCCACCCAGGATCTTGGTCTGCGCGACGGTGTAAAGCCGGGGGTCGTGGGGGCCGCGCCCACCGGGGGGCGGCGTGAGGTAGACCGTTTTCAGCGTGCGCCAGCGTTCCGGGAAGTCGGTGAGCATCGTCACGCGCAACTGCCCGTGGACCCCGTGCGCTGCGGAGACTTCGCCAATCGAAATGAGATCGGAAGATTCCATAGGAGGATGAGGTTGAGGGATGGAGAATGAGTAATGAGCCGATCAGCACTCATTCCTCATTCTCCATCCCTCATGCCTCTAGAGGATCTCCAGCACGCCGCGGCGGCCTTCGCGCTGGGCGGCCACGCTGACCAGGGCACGGATGGCGCGGGCGATCTTGCCGTCGCGGCCAATAACCTTGCCCTTCTCGTCGGGATGGACCGTCAGTTCCAGGATCACGGCGCGTTCGGTTCGCACTTCGCGCACCCGCACGGCGTCGGGATGTTCCACCAGCGATTTAGCGATGTACTCTACAAGGTCTTTCATAGGAGGTTAGGCTTCGCTAGCCGCGGGGGTCGCGGCGGCAGGGGTTGCATCAGGCGTGCTGGCTGCCGGAGCACCGGGCTGA
>JBBSEL010000340.1:0-5241 GCA_038239755.1 Chloroflexia bacterium
CCGCCAGCGGTAGTTCGCGGTGGGGAGGGTCATCGTCAGGGCACGGGTTTCGCCGGGGGCCAAGACCTGCTGGGCCAGGATGTGGGGCGTGTTTTGCGGCCCGCCGATGCAGTATTCTTGCCGGAGCACCATCTTGATCATTGGGTTGATGTGAAAAGTTGCTTCGACCGAGCGGGCAAAGTCCACCGCGAAGTCAATGTTGCACGAGGAACAATGGTTGTGGGCGGCGACCTCTTGCAGCCGGGGCGCGTGCTGCTTGGCCCCCCGGCATTCGGGACAGATCAAGTCCCACGAGAGGTCGAGCAGGCCCAGGCGGCTCGCCTGGAGGAACATCGCCAGCGTGGCATAGCGGTCGGTGTGCCAGGCATCGGCGAAGGCGAAGGGGCGCATTCGAATCAGACGGTCGTCGGGGGCGCTGCGCACATGCTTGAGCAGGCGATAGACCAGCGCCGAGTCATGGCCTGCCGCAGCTAATTGCTCGGCGAATTCGCGCAGCCGGGCATTGCCGATGCTGTTGATCGGGCTGCGCTGGCTGTCGAAGGGTTCGTCGGCGTGGGCCTGGACATAGGCATCAATGCGGCGGAAGGCCTGTTCAAACAGGCGGCGCTGGATGAGGCCGAACTGCACCGGCACCCCCGGATAGCCCAGCACATTGCCGGGCCGCGCCCAGATCTCGTAAGTCAGATCGGTACCGCCGTCGGGCCGGGGATCCAGGCGGACCACCGTGCGGGTGTAGCCCAGGGGGCCGGTGGAATAGTACCGCTCCGAGGTGAACTCGTGCCCCTGCACCCACTCAAACGGGGCATCGTACCAGGCGAGGGTCACCCCGTACTTGCGCAGCCGCGCCATGCGCCGCGACCCGCCTTCGGGGAGGGGTTCTTCGGTGTAGACCGCGGCAGGAAAGCCTGCCACCCGGTTAAAGCGGTCGGTATCGGAAATATACGGCCACAGGTCGGCAGCGGTGGAGCGCAGTGCCCACCGCCAACACAGATGAAACGTGAACTTGTCCATAAGGTGAAGATTCCTGGCCCATCTTGTAGAGATGAGGTCAGTTGCCACGTTGTGACCCCTTACAGACTCTACGTACTTTGATCAACTATAGATGTGTAAGAGCAGTATACTCCTAGTTGTGCTTGGCTGCCAGTCCAAAAGGCGCTCACTTTTTGCTCACGGCACCGGGCCAAGCGTCCCGCCGCATACAGACCGCCCCTGACGGCTAACTACCCCCGATAGGGGCAGGCCGCCAGGGGCGGGTGCGAGAAGCGAATGGGGGGCCGTCGCCCGCGTTACGCGCCGCAGCCTTCGACTAGCACCTCGGTCGCCTTGGCCCCTTTAACCTCATAGATACTGGTCCAGGCACCTTCGTAGTACTCGCCGTGAACAGCGATATCCATGTTCCCGTCGCCGTTCAAGTCGGCAATAGCCGAGATGTGGAAGTTGTTCGGCGCGGCGAAGTCCGCCGCATCGGGATAGAAGTCGCCCTCCAGCATAGTCGTCTGGACCTGCCCGTTGATCACCTTCCGCAGCAGCACCACCGAATAGTCACCCGCCAGGGCACTCGGCTTCACCCCGTCCACATAATTATTGGCGCTGATCAACACTTCGGTCACGCCGTCGCCGTCCAGGTCCACCCGCAACAGTTGGGTGATCCGCACGGTGGGGTTAGCGATGCCGTTGTCCTTGAGCACCGCCGCCACCGCATCCAGATAGACCGGCTGGGTGGTGCTCTGGCTGCGGACCACGCGGGGCATCGCCTTCCACGGCCCACCGCTGCCGATGATCGGGCCGGTGACGCGCACCTGGGGCGAGAGGGTCAGCACCTGTGTCTCGTCGCACGGTGCCCCGGCAGACTCGGCCTTCGAGCCTTTGACCGTGCCGACATACCCACCCACTCCGTAGAGCCGGTATTGTTCCCCGCCCTTGAGCAGCGGGGCGACCTGCGCCGCGTTGATCCAGAACTTGTTGACCGTGCCGCCCAGCAAAAAGCCCGTTTCGGCATCCACAATCGGGTAGACCGCCGGAGCAGCGGCAGCATCCGCCCCGTGCGCCGTGCTCGGCATGTTCAGTACCAACGCCAGGAGCAGCACCCCGGCGATTTTTAGCCGCGTTGACATACAGAATTCCTCCCATGCGTGCTATAGAGTGGTCGAACAATCGCGTTATGCCTCATTGTAGCGGCTGAAGACAGAATCTGTCAATCATAATCCCCTGATATGTGCCAGGCGTTAAAAGACAGCAGTCAGATAGCAGCGGATCAGGAGGCGTAGGATCTCAGAGCGCAGTTTGGGACCAGGGTTGTATGAGATATACATCTCTAGAACTACTAGCCAGACCAGAAAAGAAGGTGTATAATAAAGTTCTGAGGAACCAATCACATCAATATAGCAGATACCTAACCCAATACAAAGGAGGATCATTTCTCACACGGTTAATTCAGGCATAAAACAGACGCTATTCCTTGACGGGGGGAATATTGCAAGTGCTGCGCGATGCAGTAGAAAGAGAATCTGCGATGACCCTCGATCTCACACAAACACGCATTGATTATACGCGCCCCCAATTCCGAGCCATGCTCGACAAACTCCAGTGCAACATCCTCAAACCGCACGGGCGCGAGCACGCGGGCCACCTGTTCATCCAGTTCATTGGCGACCCGGCCCCGGTGAAAGCCTGGATCCGGCAATTCACCGCCGACTCCCACCATCTCACCTCCGCCTGGGACCAACTGGAACAAATCCGCATCCGCAAAGAACAAGGCATTGATGGCGGCATGGTGGGCGGCTTCTTCCTGTCGGCGGAAGGCTATCGCTACCTGGGGTTCGATCCCGAGATGTTCGACGACGAGCATGAGACGTTCCGCCATGGCATGAAGCACCATGACGTGGATCTCGTGGAAGGCATCCTGGACACGACAAACAAAGATCCGCTGCCTGCCACCTGGGAAGCAAACTACCAGGAGACCGTCCATGCTTTGATCCTCTTAGCCGATGACAGCCTCGATAAGGTGCAGGCCGAAGCCGATCAGATCAACGCCGCGCTGAGTGGCCTGGCGACGGTCCTGGCAGTCGAGTACGGGCACGTCCTCCGGAATGCCCAACCCGAGGCGGCGGGTACTGATGAGTCGCGTAGCCTGGGCGCGCCGAACAGCCAGATGGAGATGGCCCGTTCCCTCCAAGCGCCGGGCGGCGACCGGGCGGTGGCCGTGGCGATGGCACCCCCCGCACCACCCAAAGGCCAGCACATCGAACACTTTGGCTATGTGGACGGGCGCAGCCTTCCTGTGTTCCTGGTCGAAGACGTTGATAAAGAAACCGGTGGCACCGACCTGTGGGACCCTGCGGCCCCGTTGAGCCTGGCCCTCACGCCGGACCCACTGGCGGATGAGAACGAAGTAGACAGCTTCGGCAGCTACTTTGTTTTCCGCAAGCTCGAACAGAACGTGTCCGGCTTCAATGCCGGGGTGCGGGCGCTGGCCGAGACGTTGGGGATCGCCCCAGAACTGGCCGGGGCCTTCATCGTCGGGCGGTTCAAAGATGGAACGCCAGTGACGTTGCAGCAGACGAATGGGCTACAGGACGTGAACAATTTCGATTACAAAGAGACCGACATGCAAGGCAACCGCTGCCCGTTCCATGCCCACATCCGCAAGGCCAACCCCCGGGGCGAGGCCCCTATTCTCTCCCCGGAAGACGAACGCACCCGCCGCGTCGTGCGCCGGGGGATTCCCTATGGCGACCGGAACTTGGCCGATCCGCCCAGCGGGGGGGTCGGCTTGCTCTTCATGTGCTACCAGAGCAACATCCATCACCAGTTTGAGTTCCTCCAGCGCACCTGGATCGACAATCCGAACTTCCCCCACTCGATCATCCCGCTCCCGTTCCTGCCCCACGCAGGGGACGACCCGCTGATCGGGCAAGACATCGACAACAACGCCAGCCAGAATTGGCCGACCGGATGGGACGCAACGAGTCGCATCCGCGCCAACTTTGGCGACTATGTAACGCTGAAAGGCGGCGAGTACTTCTTCGCGCCGAGTATCAGCTTTCTGAGGAGCCTTTGACAGATATAGAGCGTATCGCGCGCTATCGGGGCGCGTTACTGGGGCTGGCCGCCGGGGATGCTGTCGGCACCACCCTGGAGTTCACCCCCGCCGACCAAGTCCAGGCAATCAGCGACATGGTCGGCGGGGGGCCGTTCCACCTCGCGCCGGGCCAGTGGACCGACGACACCTCGATGGCGCTCTGCCTGGCCGAAAGCCTGATCGAGTGCCAGGGGTTCGACCCGGTGGACCAGTTGCAACGCTACGTCCGCTGGTGGCGCGAGGGGCACCTGAGCAGCACCGGCACCTGCTTCGATATCGGCATCACCGTGCGCGAGGCACTGCATACGTTCGAGCAAACAGGCCGTCCCGACAGCGGCGCGACCCACGAGCGCTCTGCCGGGAACGGTTCGATCATGCGGCTGGCCCCGGTGCCGCTCTTTTTCGCCCGCGACCCGGCCACCGCGATCCGGCGGGCGGGCGACAGTTCGCGGACCACCCACGGCGTGAAGGCGGCGGTGGACGCCTGCCGCTACCTGGGGGCACTGCTGGTTGGGGCGGTGCAGGGGGCGTCCAAAGAGGAGTTGCTGGGGCCGCGCTATAGCCCCGTCCCCGGCCTGTGGGAAGCCGACCCGCTCACCCATACGATTGACGCCGTCGCTGCCGGGTCGTTCAAGGAGCGGTATCCGCCCGACATCCAGGGCAGCGGCTATGTGGTGCGTTCGCTCGAAGCGGCGCTGTGGGCCTTCGATCACACCCCCACGTTCCGCGCCGGGTGCTTGCTGGCGGCCAACCTGGGCGATGATGCCGACACCACCGCCGCCGTCTACGGCCAGTTGGCCGGGGCCTTCTACGGTGACGAGGGCATCCCCGCCGAGTGGCGCGCCCGCCTGGCCCAACACGCCCTGATCACCCGCTACGCCGAGCAGTTGTACGCCCTGTCCAACCCCGCTTGAGCATAGCGGGAGGGATCGAAAGTACGCAGCACTGTGATCCGGCATAATGAAGCATACACCCCTAGGATATGGCTCTGCCCATTGATGGTCGGTAACCCCCGACGCCGGGAACGCTCGACCATCAATGGGCAGAGCCATATCTTACAACGGGCATTGACGCTTATGCCCTGAATCTCAGCGCGGCAACATTGACAACCGGCGACCCGTTCCATACAATAAGGCGATAAGCGCAGCGTACGAAAGACC
>JBBSEL010000341.1:0-5230 GCA_038239755.1 Chloroflexia bacterium
ACCGACAAGCTGTTCGTCAACACCAGCGGGGCCCACCTGCGGCAGCATGTGGTCGAAAGCGGGACAGCCCTGGAGGCAACAGCTGTAGACGAGACGGGCTATGCCTACAACCGCTCGTTCAACAACATGCACCAGGCCGGGTGGGAGTTCATCGAAAGCCTCCGTCTCCCCACCGAGGCGGCGCGGGTGGGGGCCGAGGCGGGCGCACTGGTTGCCGCCGAGTGGGCACCCTCCGGCCCGACCACCGCAGTGATCGGCTCGGACATGATGTCGCTGCTAGTCCACGAAAGCTGCGGCCACCCAACCGAACTGGATCGCGTGCTGGGCTGGGAAGCCGCCTTCGCCGGAACCTCGTTCCTGATGCCCGACATGCTCGGCCAGTTCCGCTACGGCTCGCCGGTGATCAACCTGACCGCCGACGCGCTGACGATAGGCGGCCTGGGCACCTACGGCTGGGATGACGAGGGCACCCCCGCGCAAAAGACGCCGATTGTCCGCGACGGCGTGTTCGTCGGCTACCTGACCAGCCGCGACACCGCCCCGGCTATTGGGCAACTGAGCAATGGCTGCTCCCGCGCCACCTCCTGGGGCCGCATCCCCATCGTGCGGATGACCAACCTCAGCCTGGAGCCGGGGCAGGGATCATTGGCCGACCTGCTGGCCGGGGTGGAGGACGGTCTCTACCTGGAAACCCCGTCGTCGTGGAGCCTGGACGACAAGCGGATGAACTTCCACTTCTCGGTGGAGATGTGCCGCGAGATCAAACACGGCACGTTCACCGGGCGGATCTTCAAGGGAGCCAGCTTCCAGAACCGCACGCCGCTCTTCTGGGGCGCGGTCGATGCCGTGGCCGGGCCGGAGGAGTGGGTCCTCTGGGGCTTCCCCGGCTGCGCGAAGGGCGAACCGCTGCAAAGCTGCCATGTCGCCCACGGCGCAGCCCCGGTGCGCGTGCCGAACATGCTGGTAGTCCGCGAGGGATAATATAGGAGAGCAGCTATATGCCGCAGATGATGAGCAACGAGATCCAGCTATACTATGAGAGACAGGGGCAAGGTCCGCCGCTGCTCTTCATCCACGGGCTGGGATCGAGCACCCGCGACTGGGAATCCCAGACCGGGCCGTTTGCCGCGAACTATCAGGTGATCACCTTTGATCTGCGCGGCCACGGACGGTCCGATAAGCCGCCGGGGCCGTACACGCTCCCCATGTTTACGGCAGACACGGCGGGCCTGCTGAAGGGGCTGGGCCTGGACGCCGTCCATGTCGTCGGCATCTCCCTCGGCGGTGGGATCGCCTTCCAGCTCGCGATTGATTACCCTGAACTGGTCAAAACCCTGACCATTGTCAACAGCGCCCCGGCGATGGGCGGCAGCGACGCGGATGCCCAGGCCGAAGTGGAGCGGCGGGTTGCCATCGTGCAGCAGGTAGGAATGCAGGCGATGGGCGAGGTCCTCGGCCCCAACCTGTTCCCCGGCCCGGAACACGCCGCCTTGCGCCAGACGTTTGCCGAACGCTGGGCGGCAAATGATCCCCAGGCCTATATCGCGGCCACCCGCTCGATGGTCGGCTGGAGTGTGCTGGACCAGATCGGCGCTATTCAGTGTCCCACGCTGGTCATCGCCGCCGATCAGGATTATACCCCGGTGGCCTCTAAAGAAGCCTACATCCGGCTTATGCCCCACGCCGAGCTAGTCGTGATCCCCAACACGCACCATGCCGTACCGGTGGAAAAGGCAGAGGAGTTCAACGCCGTTTTAGCAGAGTTCCTTGCCAGACACAGTTGAGTATGACCCACGAAGCCTCGCCGATGTGGGTGCCCAACATGCTGATGGTGCGCGAAGGGTAGGCTGGATTGAGAATAGGGGATGGATATGCTGTTACGTGATAAACCTTTAGAGATCATTCAAGAGACAGATCTTGTAGCTCTAAAGAACGAGGGGATCTCAGAGGATCTCCATATCGAGTATAAAGAGAAGGCACCAGACAAAAGTGACGCTCAAGCTATACTTAAGTTCCTAGCGGCGGTCTCGTCATTCGCCAATGCTGATGGTGGGGATCTTATCCTAGGCATCCAAGCAGAGGAGAATGGACCAACTAGAGGACAGCCTAAACAAATTTGCGGCTTGTCAGGTGTAGGCTCACCAGATGATGTGACAAACCGACTCTCGAATATCATTGCACAAGGTATAGAGCCAAGAATTATTGGCATTAGAATGCAGAGTGTGTCTCTTCAATCGGGGAGTTTTGCGCTTCTCATACGTATTCCACGGAGTTGGAATCCCCCTCATATGGTAACCCGGGACCAGACTTTTCGGTTCTGGGCACGCGAGGCTGCTGGCAAACGCATGATGGATGTTTCACAATTACGATTAGCCTTTACGTTTTCTGCGACAATCAAAGAGCAGCTGAGAGATTTTCGTTTAAGCCGCTTGGCCGCAATCACTGCGAACTCAGGGCCTATATTGATGACTTCTGGTGCTAAGATCGTTCTGCATGTCGTTCCCTTGCGTGCATTTTATCCAGATTCTCAGGTCGATCTGTTGGAGTTAGCTGGTGATCAGACTCACCGTCAAAGTATGACTTACCGTCTCAGTTCCAGCGGGGTATATGTTAAACCCAAGCACAATTTTGACGGCTTAGTGAGTATGGTGCCGTGGTCGAGCGCAATTCCTGAGGAGTATGTGCAGGTCTTTCGGAACGGGAGTATTGAAGCAGTAGATACATATATGTTGAGCTATATACAGGATCTCAAGAGCATCCCTAATCCATCTACTGAGGAACACATAATAAATGGACTGCGGAACTTTCTTGCTATAGATAAGTCTCTGGATGTAGAGCCCCCTTTATTCGTAATGCTCAGTTTACTGGGCGTAAAAGGCTACCAGATGCAGACTGGCTTGCTAAATAGAGAAGGTAGACATTCTATTGATCGTGACGATTTGATCATCCCCGAAGTGATGATCGAAGATCTAGACAGTGATCCTGCTATAATACTGAAGCCTGCTTTTGATATGATCTGGAACGCAGCAGGCGAATGGGGTTCGTATAACTATGATAGAGAGACTGGAGAGCGCCTAACCGAGCGAATGAAAGGCCAGGGAGGTCCACCATCACCACGCCTATGACTGAGAGCGCCCCAACCGGCGCAGAGATGCTCAACACGCTGGAAGCCGCGTTGCAAGGGTCCCCGGCAGACCAGACCGAGATCGTGCTGCTGCGCGACCGCACGGCGGTGACGCGCTATGCCAACTCGGAGATCCACCAGAACGTGTTGCAGGACGACCGCCGGGCGGTGGTGCGCGTGGCCGTAAACGGGGCCACAGCGCGGGTCTTCACCAACGCCGCTGATGTGGACGGACTGCGCCGCGCCGTCGAGGAGGCGACCGCGCTGGCCCGCCGCTCGGCCCGCAACCCGCGTTTCACCTCGCTCCCCGGCTCCGATAGCGCCGGGCCAGGCGATACCCCTGCGCCGCCGACATTCTTCCCGGCCACCGCCGCGCTCTCCCCGGCGGCACGAGCGGAGGCCGTCGGGCGGATTCTGGATGCTGCCGCCGCCGAGGGCTACACCGCGTTCGGTACCTACCGGATCACGACGACCGAACTGGCGGTGGCGAACTCGCTAGGCGTGCGGGCCTATGCTCCGGCGACGACGGCCTACCTCAAGGCACTGGTAGACAGCGGGCACGGCACCGGCTATGCCGACGTGCTAGACCGGGATGTAGCCCACATCAGCCCTGAAGCCATCGCCCGCGAAGCCGTCGCCAAGTGCCGGGCCAACCACGACCCCATCGAACTGCCACCGGGCGAGTACGCCGCGCTGTTCGACCCCAACGCGGTGGCCGACATGGTCCGCTTCCCGGTGATCTACGGCCTGGGCGGGCGCAGTTTTCAGGATGGGCAATCGTTTATGACCGGCAAGATCGGGGAGCGGGTGATCGGGGCGGATGTGTCGATCTGGGACGACCCCCGCGACCCGCGCTGCCTGCCCATGCCGATTGACTATGAGGGGATGCCCGCCCGCAAGGTGCCGCTGATCGAGGATGGTATCGCCCGTGGGGTCGTGTGGGACAACGAGACGGCGACGCTAGAAGGAGGGCCGGGGCGCTCCACCGGCCACGCCGCCGACCCCTGGTGGTACGAAAGCGGCCCGGAACCCGGCCATGTGGTGATGCCCGAAGGCACGGTGACCACCGAAGAACTGGTGCGGGGGATGAAGCGCGGCGTCTGGGTGACCCGCTTCCACTATACCCACTGCCCCGACCCCAAGCGGGTGATCGCCACCGGCACGACCCGCGACGGCACCTTCTTGATCGAGAACGGCGAAGTGGTAGCGGCAGTCAAGAACCTGCGCTTTGCGATGAGCGTGCTCGATCTGCTGGGCAGCACCGAGGCGCTGGGACGAGGCAAGTGCTGCCAGGACTGGTGGGCCGCCAACGGCATGGGCAGCACCGTCTATTATCTCCCGGCCATCCTCTTTGGCCGCTGCCAGTTCACCGGCGTGACCACGTTCTAACGCAGAAGGAGCACCCTTAATGGAAGACCCTGCTAGTCTGCTGGTCGGCACCTGGACCTACCGCAGCTTCGTCAGCAATCCTGACCTGGGGGCGGCGTTTAACACACTGGAATTCGGGCGGGCCAACCTGCGGATTGACTCGGCCCCTGCCGGTACTCTCAACGGGCTGCTCTATGGAACAGGCTGGCAGTTGACCCTCAAAGGCACGATCATCCCCGGCAATGCGCCCGAAGTGCGGTTCCAGGGGACGGGCACAGTCAACGGCGCGCATTGGGTTTATGATTATATGGGCTACCTTGTGCCGCCCTGGCCCAACGGGGTCCATCAAGTGCTGTCCATCGTCGGATCGGTGGTGCGCACGATTCCCCACCCCAGCGGCAACGGCACGGCCCCCGCCGGGGCGGTCGCCTCATGGATTGGGGTGAAACAGCCCTGAGCAAGGTCAGGGCCACATCCGGCTCTCTACCAGCCCCCCGTAACCCCTAGTACAACCCACGATTGCGCCAGCGTAGCCAACCCATCGCCCCCAGCAACCCCCCTACAATCGCCACAAAGGCCAGCAGGCCGATAGGGTCCGGTCCAGGGGTGGGAGGTTGGGGGGTGGGGGTTGGTGTGTCCGTCAGGGTGGGGGTCGGCGGCGCCGGGGGCGTGGGGACTTCTGTAGAGACGGGCACAGTCGGCGGGAGTGGGCTGAGAGTCTCTGTGGGGGCGGGCACG
>JBBSEL010000342.1:0-5226 GCA_038239755.1 Chloroflexia bacterium
CCCAGGCTTCGGGCACCAGCATCGCCAGGGCGTGGCGCACATCCCGACCGCCGCGCACCAGCAGTTCCAGCACGTTGTCCAGCATGGCCGAGTCGCTGCCGGTGGTATCCACGACGGGGCCGCCGTGGGCCAGGCGGGCGGCGAGCGGCGGGCCGGGCGGCACTTCTAACTCCGCCCCCTCCCAGTTGCCGGTCGCCTCCTCGCGCCAGGCGGCTTCGCGTGCCCGCATCCAGGTCACGTTGCCGCCCAGCGTATTGATCTCGCCGTTGTGCGACAGGAGGTGGAACGGCTGGGTCCGCTCCCAGGTCGGCGCGGTGTTGGTCGAATACCGCTGGTGGAAGATGGCGAAGCTGGTCGCATAGAGCGGATCGCGCAAGTCGGGATAGAACTGGGGCAATAACGGCGCGACCAGCAGCCCCTTATAGACCAGCGTCCGGCTGGACAGCGAAGGGATGGCGAACCCGGTGATCTGTTGGGCGCGGGCCTGGGCTTCGATGCTCTTGCGGGCCAGGTAGAGGGTCCGTTCGTAGCCTTCCGCCGAGCCGTGCCGCTCTGGCCCGCGCCCCACCAACACCTGTTCGATGACGGGCCGATCGGTGCGGGCTTGCGCTCCCAGAGCGGTAGCATCCACCGGCACCACGCGCCAGCCCAGGGGTAGCAAGCCCTGCTGGGTCAGCCCCCGCTCGATGGTGCGCCGGG
Source organism: Chloroflexia bacterium (assembly GCA_038239755.1). Taxonomy (GTDB): domain Bacteria; phylum Chloroflexota; class Chloroflexia; order QHBQ01; family JAICKM01; genus JBBSAN01. The sequence goes on from JBBSEL010000342.1 coordinate 700, forward strand.
CCTGCTCTTGCTGTTCGACATCGGTGGGCAGGAAGACCATGCCGACAGCCAGATCGTCCACCGGGTAGGTGATCGCTTGCTGGGCCAGTTCGCGGGCGAAAAAGGCGCGGGGGATCTGGGTCAAGACGCCCGCGCCGTCGCCGCTGCGCCCGTCGGCGTTGATGCCGCCCCGGTGGGCCATGTTGGCGACGGCGGTGAGGGCCTGGGTCAAGATGGCGTGGGTTGGCCCGCTCGACAGGTGGGCGACAAAGCCGATGCCGCAGGCGTCATGTTCAAAGCGTGGGTCATAGAGGCCGCGGGCGGACAAAGCAGAATCATGCATCGTAGTGACTCCCCTGGTAGCTGGTAAACGCAGCGGCCACCCGACGTTAGCCAGGTGGCCGCTACAGTGCGGGCCAATATCCGCCCATCGAGGCGCGCAGGGTTCCCACGCCCTGCTCATACCCCAACAAGGTCGATCTCTCACGTCGAGATCAGGGGGCATCATCGCCGGATATTGGTACGCCTCATTGCTACCAGAGGAGAAAAGCTCACCCGCGCTGGCGAGGTCCTCTATTTTATCAGATCGGGCACATCTCTGCCACTGCCCCTATTGCACAGTAGCGGGGACACGCCCGGCCCTTCAGGGCGGGGCCTGCGGATACGATCCCAGCACCCGCAAAAACGGGGTCATCCGTTCCAGTTCGGCTAACGCCTCCACCGCGCGCCGGTCCTGAAGGCTGACGGCAAAGTCCAGGTAGAAGAAATACTCCCAGTGTCGCCCGCGCAGGGGTCGGCTCTCGATCTTCGCCAGGTTGATCCCCCGCGCGGCGAACACGGCCAACGCCTGGTGGAGCGACCCCGGCGTGTTCTCCAGCGAAAAAACGAGCGAGGTTTTGGCGGGCTGCCCGGTGGCGGGCGGGGCGGCCTCCCGCGCCAGGATCAGGAAGCGGGTCACATTTTCAGGATAATCGGCAATATTTTCGGCCAACACGGCCAGCCCGACCAACTTGGCGGTGCGGCGGCTGGCAATCGCCGCGCTGTCGCCCTGCGGGTCGTCGCGCACCCGCCGCGCCGCCAGGGTGGTGTCGGCCTGCGGTTCGCGGGTCACGCCCAGCCCGGTCAGGAACACATCGCACTGGTCGAGCGCCTGCGGGTGGCTGAGCACCCGGCGCAAGCCGGCCACCGCCACGCCGGGCCGGGCCATCAGGACGTGCTGGACGTGGTAATTCACCTCGCCGACGATATGCAATTCGTGCTTGAGCAGCAGATCATAATTGCTATGCAGGCTCCCGGCCAGACTGTTCTCAATCGGCAGCACCGCCCGATCTGCCGCCCCGCCGCCGACCGCCCCGAAGATGGCCGCGAACGACTCACAGCACATGGCTTCCAGCGCCGGGCCGAACGCCTGCGCCGCCGCCCCCTCGCTATGCGACCCCGGTTGGCCCAGAAACGCGACGCGCATACCTGCTCCTTGGCTATCAGTCATCAGTCATCAGTCATCAGTTTTCAGAACTGCCCACTGCCTACTGCCCACTGCCTACTATGCCGCCAACCGTTCGAGTACGGCCTGGCCGACCTGGCGGGTGGTAGAGGTAGGGGTGCCGGACGGGGCGATATCCCCGGTCAGGATGCCGTCGGCCAGGGTGCGGGTGACGGCGGCTTCGACGGCGGCGGCTTCGGCCCCCAGCCCCAGCGAGTGCCGCAGGAGCAGGGCGACACTGAGGATCGTGCCCAGCGGGTTGGCGATCCCTTGCCCGGCGATGTCGGGGGCCGAGCCGTGGATCGGTTCGTACAGCCCCAGCCGGGTGCCCGCGTTCGCACCGGGGTCGGCCCCCAGCGAGGCCGACGGCAACATCCCCATCGACCCGGCCAGCATCGAGGCTTCGTCGGTCAGAATGTCCCCGAACATATTCTCGGTGACGATCACGTCGAAGTCTGCCGGGCGGCGCAGGAGGTGCATGGCGCAGGCGTCCACCAGGATGTGATCGACGGCGATATCGGGGAACTCGTCAGCCATGATCCGGGTGGTGATGCTGCGCCACAGCCGCGACGTTTCGAGGATGTTGGCCTTGTCCACCGAGGTCAGCTTCTTGCGCCGCCCCCGTGCGAGGTGGGCCGCCGTCCGCACCACCCGCTCGATCTCGCTCGTCGTGTAGATGCACACGTCGAACGCCTGCTCCTGGCCGTCCGGCAGCCGTTCCCGCCGCTTCTCCCCGAAATAGATCCCCCCGGTCAGTTCGCGCACGACCAGCAGATCGACCCCCTGCAACCGTTCGGGGCGCAGGGGCGAGGCGGCGATTAGCTGCGGGTTCACCGCCACCGGGCGCAGGTTGGCGAACAGCCCCAGTGCCTTGCGGATGCCCAGCAAGCCCTGTTCGGGCCGCACCGTCGCATCGGGGTTGTCCCACTTCGGCCCGCCGACAGCGCCTAGCAGGACGGCGTCCGACGCCTGGCACTGCTTCAGCGTTGCTTCGGGCAGCGGTGTCTCGGTCGCGTCAATCGCGCAGCCGCCCAGCAACGCTTCGGGCAGGTCAAATTGGTGCCCCCACTGCCGGGCCACTGCCTCCAACACACCGACCGCCTCGGCCACCACTTCGGGGCCGATCCCGTCGCCGGGTAAAACCGTGATTACTGCTCGCATCGTTGCTCCTTTGTGCTTCTGCTAGGCCAACTGGACTCGGCCCGCGTGGCTGGCCTCATAGGCGGCAATATCGGGCACGGCGGCTAGCAGGAAGCCGAGTTGATCGACCCCGGCCAGCAGGCAGTGCTTGGCGAACGGGTCCACCGGGAAGGTGACGCTGCGCCCACCCGGCACGGTCAGCCGTTGGTCGGCCAGGTCCACCGTCACGGTGGGGGCCGGGAGCGACCCATAGGCGCTCATCAGCGCATCTAGCGTGGCGGGGTCCACGACGATGGGCAAGAGGCCGTTCTTCAGCGCGTTGTTGCGGAAGATATCGGCAAAGTAGGTGCTGATCACAGCCCGGAAGCCGTACCCCAGCAACGCCCACGGCGCGTGCTCCCGCGACGACCCGCAGCCGAAATTGTGCCCCGCCACCAGCACCTGCGCGCCTTGCGCCGGGGGTTGGTTGAGCACGAAGTCGGGGCGCGGCGATCCGTCAGCGGCGTAGCGCCAGTCGGCAAACAGGTTGTCGCCCAGGCCCGCCTTATTGGTTGTCTTCAAAAAGCGTGCCGGGATGATCTGGTCCGTGTCTACATTCTCCATCGGCAGCGCCACATAGGGGGCGGTAAAAGTGGTGATGGCTTCCATGATCGACCCTTTCTGCTCAGGAACCCAGTAATTGCCGGACATCGGTGATCGTCCCGGTCAGCGCGGTCGCGGCGGCGGTCAACGGACTGGCGAGGAAGGTGCGGCCCCCGCGCCCCTGCCGCCCCTCAAAGTTGCGGTTGCTGGTCGAGACGGCATACTGACCGGGGGCCAACTGGTCGCCGTTCATGGCGATGCACATCGAGCACCCGGCTTCGCGCCACTCGGCCCCCGCAGCGCGGAAGATCTCGTGCAGCCCCTCGCTTTCGGCCTGCCGCTTGACCTGCTGGGAGCCGGGGACGACCAGCATCCGCACATCCGGCGCGATGTGGCGGCCCGCTAACAGCCCCGCCGCCAGCCGCAGATCGGAGATGCGCGAGTTGGTGCAACTGCCCAGGAAGACCACATCCACCCGCTGGCCGAGCAAGGCCTGGCCGGGCTGCAAGCCCATGTAGCGCAACGCCTTGTCGAGGGCCTGCCGCTGGCTGGGGTCGGCCACCTGCGCCGGGTCGGGCACATGGCCGTCAATGGGGATGCCCATGCCGGGGTTGGTGCCATAGGTGATCATCGGGCCGAGGTGCCGGGCGTCCAGGGTTACGGTAGCGTCATAGGTCGCGCCGGGGTCGCTGGGCAGATCGCGCCACCCGGCCACCGCCGCGTCCCAGGCCGCGCCCTGCGGCGCATACGGACGGCCCGCGATATACTCGAAGGTCGTGTCGTCGGGGGCGATCAGCCCGGCCCGCGCCCCGGCTTCGATGGACATATTGCAGATCGTCATCCGCTCTTCCATGCTCAGCGCCCGGATCGCCTCCCCGGTGTACTCGAAGACGGTGCCGGTGCCGCCGCCGATGCCGATCTGGGCGATGATCGCCAGGATGATGTCTTTGGCCCCCACGCCGGGCGAGAGCCGCCCTTCCACCCGCACTTCCATCGTGCGCGGCTTGTTCTGGAGCAGGCACTGGGTCGCCAGCACATGGGCCACTTCGGACGTGCCGATGCCGAAGGCCAGCGCCCCGAACGCGCCGTGCGTGCTGGTGTGGCTGTCGCCGCAGACGATGGTCATGCCCGGTTGGGTCACGCCCAGTTCCGGCCCGATCACATGAACGATGCCCTGGCGACTATCACCGAGGGCATAGAGAGGGATGCCCAAATCGGCGCAATTGCGTTCGAGCTGGCTGAGTTGCGCTGCCGCCTCCGGGTCTGCGATGGGGATCGTGCCGTCGGCGGGGCGCGGGGTGGTGGGGGTGGAGTGGTCCATCGTCGCCAGGGTGTGGTCAGGG
>JBBSEL010000343.1:0-5223 GCA_038239755.1 Chloroflexia bacterium
ATCCGTGATGCGCCGCTAGCGCCGCTTCTGGCGCAACAGGCTCAGCGCCGCAACCCCGGCCACCCCGCCGATGACAAGGAACAGCACTGCCCCCAGGATATTACCCGCCAGATCGGTACTGTTTGGGTTGTCGAAGGTCGCCTTCCAGGCGAGCCACAGATACATCACGCCGACAATCCCTAGCACCAGCCCAAAAATCCACCGTCCCAGCATTCGATACCCTCCCAATCGGTCTCGCCCCCATTATACCCGATCCCCTCCCCCGCCGACGAGGCGAGGACGAGGATCAGGGCGGGTCGCCGGGGCGAGGCCTGTTGTTGTAGCGGCGCACCCACGTGTGCGCCTGGTGGGGTGTCCGTAATCTTCGGGCAGACCCGGTCGTCTGGCGCGCACGTTTCGGACTCCCGACCAGGGCCGACACACGGGTCGGCCCCTACCAACAAAATTCGTGTAAGCCCCGCCGCAAGGCGCGGCGGCGATCTCCAAACCCAAGCCTATCATCCTAATACAACGCAAATGGCGCAAAAAGCGTATAATGGAGTATGAATACGCAATGGCGACGCTTCCTGAATCCGCGCTCGTTGATCATCTTCAGCATCGTGACCGTGGTCATCATGGGGCTGTTTGCCCAGGAGGCGGGCGGTCCTGATCAGACTCCGCTGCAATGGGCGATAACCACCGTGGGGCTGACGGTGCTAGCGCTGGCGGCGATCCTGGTGCTGGTGGCCGCGCTGTCGATCAGCGGGCAGGGGGGGCGCGCCGTGGGCCAGGCCGGGCAACTGGCGCGGCAAGGACAGGCGGGGGCGGCCTTGGCCCGCTATAATCAGGTGCTGGCCCGCCGCCCCGTCCAACCAGAGGCGCTGGTGGGCCGCGCCGCCGTGCTGGTGGAACAGGACCAACTGTTGCCCGCGCTGGAAGACCTGAACCAGGCCATCACCCACACCCCCCACGTCCGCAATTTCTCCGACCCGGTCCTGGTCCAGGCCTATCTGGAGCGGGGGCGGGTGCGCGAATGGCTGGGCGACCGGGCCGGGGCACTGGCCGACTGGAACCAGGCCAGCCAGGCCGCCCCCGGCCAGCCCGAACCCTACCTGATGCGCGGGCGGGTGGAACTGGAACAGGGCCACCATTACCAGGGCGAAGCCGAGGTGCAGCGGGCGATCAAGATCGCCACGGCCTACATGGCGCAGGGGCGGATTGACCGCGCCACCCAGATCGCCATGCTCACCCTGCGCGGGGTGGGCTATAGCCTGCTCCAGCAACACCGCCCGGCGCTGGCCGACCTGGAAGCCGCCCTCGCGCTGGACCCCAACGCCTGGGCGGTGCATCTCAACCTGGCCCGCGTCTACATGGAGATGGGCCACCGCGACCCCGCCCTGGCCGCGCTGAGCCAGGCGTTCACCCTCCACCCTGGCGCGGCCAACCTCGCCCGCCGCAGCCCCGCCTTCCGCCCCCTGCAAGACGACCCGGCCTTCGAGCGCCTCCTGATGCAGGCGCGCAGTGAGGCGCGGGCAGCGAACGGGGGGATGTGAAGCGTGAAACGTGAAACGTGAAACGTGTTGCGTATTGCGTAAGGTCTCGTTCTGATCCCTGATCCCTGATCCCTCGTCACGCAACACGTTTCACGTTTCACGTCTCCCGCATAAACGCCTCCGCGGCAGCGACCTGATCGGGGGTGAGCCGGCCAGCGGCGTGGAGGGCGGCGACGGCGGCGGGCATCGTGGTCACGGCTTCGGCCTGGAGGCCCCCGGCGCGGAGGGATTCGATCCCGCCCTGGCCCCGGTCGATAAAGACCAGGATCCCGGCCACCCCCACCCCGGCATCGGCCAGCGCGGGCAGCACCTCCAGCTTGGATGCCCCGTCCGAGATCACATCGTCCAGCAAGAGCACCTGCTGGCCCGCCTTCGCCCCCTCGACCATCTGTTTGGTGCCGTAGCCCTTCGCGTCAGTGCGGACGTAGCCAGCGGGCTGACCCAGCACCCCGCCAATTCCCACCGCCAGGGGGATACCCGCATGGGCGATCCCCAGCAGCACGTCATAGGGCCAGCCCAGCGCCCCGGCCCGCGCCGCGAACGCCCGGCAGACCCGCGCGAACAGCGGCGGGTCGGCGGTCAGCCCGCGCAGGTTGAGGTAATAGGGCGACATCCGCCCCGACTTCAACTGGATGGTCTTCCACTGGATATAGCCCTTGTCGAATAGCTCCACCACCAGCGCGGCCACTTGGGGGTCGCCGGAGAGGAGCGCGGCGGGGCGGGCCATCTGCGCGGCCCGGATCTGCGTCTGCAACTCGGCGGCCAGCACACCGGGATCGGGGGCCGCAGCCAGGGAGCGCGAGGCCGAGATAAGCAACCCGCCGCCCGCCGCGTCCATCCCGGCCTGCACCGAGGCGGCCAGATCGCCGCCCTGCGCGCCGATGCCGGGCACCAGCAGGGGCAGGCCGGGGGCAGCCTCGCGGATCTGGGCCATCTCTGCGGGATAGGTGGCCCCGGCGACCAGGCCGCAGTTGTCGTGCGTGTTCCAGGCGGTCGCCACCTGCCGGGCCAGCGCCAGGTAGTACGGCTCGCCGCCCGCTGTCGGGATGTCCTGCATTTCTGGCGCGCCGGGGTTCGACATGCGGCAGACGACGAAGCAGCCGCGCTCCGGGTCGGCCAGCAAGGGGACCAGGGCCAGTCGCCCCGGATGGGCGAAGGCCGTCACCGCGTCCACGTTGCAGAGGGTGAACGCCTCGTGGGCGCTGCGGGCCATGACGTGGCTCACGTCGCCATACTTCGCGTCGAGGATCAGCAGGTGGTCGGGGTAGTGCGCTTTCACATAGTGGCAGGTGGCGATCAGCGCCCCGAACCCGGCCACGCCCTCGGCGGTGTAGACCTTCATCTGCAACTTGAAGGCGACGGCCTGGGGCGCGGTCGCCTCGATCAGCGCGATGTTTGCCGCGACCAGCGCCTGCTCCACATCGTCATCTCGAAACTGATCGGCTAGCTCGCTATACACCGGGTCCAAGCCGACGCACAACAGCCCCCGCGCCGCCACCGTCGCCGCCAGGCGTTCATTAAAACTCATTCGGCACCTCATCAGATAATTCACCACGGAGACACGGAGAACACGGAGATGCTCGGTGTCCGCTATGATGGGGAAATGTCTCCGGCTATTATAGCACACGGATTTGTTATAATGAGGGTATGACACACACCTACCATGTCCCGTTTGACCGGGGCGAACTGGCCTTCACCCTCCCCGCCGACATGCGCGGCACCGTGATCGAACCGCGCCCGATGCCCCCGCTGCCCGATGTGGCCGAGGCCGTGCGGGCCGCGCTGGCTGCTCCGGTGGGCGCGCCCCGCCTGCGCGACTTGCCGAAAGTGCGACCGGGCGCGACAGCCTGCATCGTCGTCACCGACGTGACGCGGGCCAGCCCCGACGCGGCCATTGTGACCGCCGTGCTGGAGGAGTTGAACGCCGGGGGGATTGCCGACAGCGATGTGACCGTGCTGATCGCCCTGGGGATGCACCGCCCCAGCACGCCCGACGAGCGGGTCGCCAAGCTGGGCCAGGCGGTGCTGGACCGGGTGCTGGTGGTGGACCATGCCGCGCAGGACCCGGCAGAACTGGTGGACCTGGGCATGGTGGGCGACGAGTTGCCGGTGCCAGCGGTGGTGAACCGGCGGGCGGTAGCGGCGGACGTGCTGATCGCCACCGGCATCGTCGAGCCGCACCAGTACGCGGGCTATTCGGGCGGGCGCAAGACGGTCGCTATCGGCGTGGGCGGCGAAGCGACGATTGCCGTCACCCACGGCCCGGCCTTCGTGGACCATCCCGGCACCCGGCTGGGCCGGATCGCGGGCAACCCCTTCCACGAGGCGGTGACCGAGATCGCGGCGCGGGCAGGGCTGGACTACATCGTCAACGTGGTTTGCGACGGAGAGCACCGGCCTGTAGCGGTGCGGGCGGGCGCGCCGACTCCGGCGTTCGAGGCGCTGGTGGCGCTGGCCCGCGATCTCTACACCCGCCCGGTGCCGCAGGTCTACGACCTGGCGATTGGCGGCGCGGGCTGGCCGAAGGATGCGAATCTGTACCAGGCGTCGCGGGCGGCGTCCTACCTGGCCTTCGCCCCGACACCGGTGGTGCGGGCCGGGGGGGCGTTCATCATCCCGGCGCGATGCGAGGAGGGGGCCGGGGCGGGCGCGGGCGAAAGCCGCTTCTTCCGGGCGATGAGCGAGTCGCCGTCGGTGGAGTGGATCCTGGCCGATGCGCGGCGCAACGGCTACCCGCCCGGCCAGCAGCGCGCCTTCGTCATGGCGAAGGTGCTGGAGCGCCACCCGGTGATCATCGTCGGATCAGACCACCCCGAGATTATCACGGCGGCCAAAATGATCCCGGTGGCGACGATGGACGAGGCGCTGGCCATCGCCCGCACCTATGTCACTCCCGCCCCCGGCACGCCCTATGACGTGCTGATTGTGCCCCACGCCCTGCTGACCCTGCCGGTGGTGACCAAGGCCGTCGCCGCCGGGCCGGGGTGATTATTTCAGCGAGCGGATGTAACTAACCAGGCTGGATAAATCGTCGTCGGGGATCGTTTCGGGGGTAAAGATGGGCATGTTCTTCTGGCCGTGGCGGACCACCGCCTTGATCTGATCATCTGAGAGTGGGCTGCCGATCAACCGGGCACCGACCCCCTGGTTGCCGCCGGGGTGACACACCTGGCAATAGCGGGTGAATACGGCCACGCCCCGCACCAGCGCGGTGGGGATGGCCGGGGGCGTGGGGCCGGTGGGCGTGCTGACTGTGCTCCCCCCCACATCACACCCTGTCAAGATCGACACCAGCACGATCAGGCCGATCACCAGTCCGGTGCCAGGCCCCATCGCCCGCCGCCCTTTATATCGCTGCATTCGGCTCGTTTCCTTGTCGTGTGTGGCATAAATAGACCCCTGTCACCAACGGCAGGGGGTGGGGCGGAGAGGGAGGGATTCGAACCCCCGAGGCTTGCACCTTGCTGTTTTCAAGACAGCCGCCATCAACCGCTCGGCCACCTCTCCTCACCCACTCATTGTACGCACCCGCGCCGCGACTGTCAACCCACCCGAAACCATGGCGTTGGCAAAGTCGGTACGTGCTACAGAGACGGACTTTGCCGGCGCCGTGTGGACAGTTGCGGGCCGGCGCCGATTCGGGTAATATGGCCCCATGAACACCCCGCCCATTCCCCCGGCCCTGGTCGTG
>JBBSEL010000344.1:0-5219 GCA_038239755.1 Chloroflexia bacterium
CCCACAATCGGCACGGCGGTCTTGACGTTCTTGCCGATCTCCGAGGGGTCAATATCCACGTGGATGACGCGGGCGTTGGGGGCGAAGGTGGAGGCTTTGCCGGTCACCCGGTCGTCAAAACGGCTGCCGATGTTGAACAGCACGTCGCACTGCTGGATCGCCCGGTTGACGTGGACCCAGCCGTGCATCCCCGGCATCCCGATGCTGAGCGGGTGGTCTTCGGGGAACGCGCCCAGGCCGTGCAAGGTGGTGATGACCGGGATGCCGGTGCGTTCGGCCACCTGGCGCAGCGCCGCCGTCGCCTCGGCCTGGATCACTCCGTTGCCGACCAGGATCAGCGGCTTGCGCGCCGCCATCAGCAGCTTGATCGCCTCGCGGATCTGGCGGCGGTTGCCCTGATAATTCGGTTTGTAGCCGGGCAGGTCCAGTGTCACTTCCCAGTTGGGGACGGTGCGCGCCTGCTGGGCATCCTTGGTGATGTCGATCAGGACGGGGCCGGGCCGTCCGGTGAGGGCGATGTGAAACGCCTCGTGGATGACAGCCGGGATATCTTCGACCCGCTTGACCAGATAGTTCTGCTTGGTGATCGGCATGGTGATGCCGGTAATATCGGTCTCCTGAAACGCATCCTTGCCCAGCACCAGGCTCGATACCTGGCCGGTGATGGCGACCAGCGGCGTGCTGTCCATCCAGGCGTCGGCGATGGGGGTGACCAGATTGGTCGCGCCGGGACCACTAGTGCCCAGGCACACGCCGACCCGCCCGGTGGATCGGGCATATCCTTCGGCGGCGTGCCCCGCTCCCTGTTCGTGGCGGCACAGCACATGGTGGAGCTGGTCCCGGTATTCCCACATGGCGTGATAGAGCGGCATAATCGCCCCCCCTGGGATGCCGAACATAATGTCCACGCCTTCGCGGATCAGTGCCTCGCATATGATCTGCGCGCCCGTTCGTTCTTCGCTCATGCAATCCTCCTGCGGTTAACGGTTATCAGTCATTAGTGATCAGTTATTGGTCTGTACGGTCGGCTCAAAGGCCCAATAATCCGCAATGCGCCGACTGAAAACTAAAAACTGATCACTAATGACTATTCCAGCACAGCCCCGTTGCTGGCGTTGGTGACTAAGCGGGTGTAGCGGGCCAGCCAGCCCCGGTGATATTTGGGGGCGGGGGCCTGCCAGGTGGTGCGCCGGTCGTCCAGTTCGGCGGGAGAGACTTCCAGGTCCAGCGTGCGGTTGCTCAGGTTGATGAAGATCTGGTCGCCGTCGCGCACCAGGCCGATAGTGCCCCCCTCGGCAGCTTCGGGCGAGACGTGGCCGATGCACAGGCCCCGCGTGCCGCCACTGAAGCGCCCATCGGTGATCAGCGCCGTGGTGCTGCTCAGGTCGGGGATGCCTTTGATCATGCTGGTTAGGGCCAGCATTTCGCGCATCCCCGGCCCGCCGCGCGGTCCTTCGTAGCGCACCACCACCACATCGCCGGGGTGGATGCCGTTATTGACCGCCGCATCCAGCGCGGCCTCTTCGCTGTCGAAGACGCGGGCGGGGCCACGGAAGACCATCTGATGCTGGTCCACCGCGCCCACTTTCACCACCGCGCCGTCGGGGGCCAGGCTGCCGAACAACATGCTCAACGCGCCGCGCGGTGAATGGGGATTGCTAATCGAGCGGATGCAGTCGGGGTTGGTGTTGCGGGCCTGGCGCACGGTATCTTCCAACGGCTGCCCGGTCACGGTCAGCGCCTCCAGGTCGAGCACGCCCGGCTTTTTGGCGAGTTCGGCCATGATCGCGGGCACCCCGCCCGCCGCGTGGACATCCTGGATGTGCCACTGCCGGGTGCCGTCCCAGGCGGGCGACACTTTTGCCAGGTGGGGCACCCGGTCCGACACGTCGTTGAAGCGGGCCACCGGGTAGTCCAGGTCGGTCTCGCGGGCGAGGGCCAGCACATGCAGCACGGTGTTGGTCGAGCCGCCCATCGCCACGTCCAGCGCCACGGCGTTATCTATGGCCGCCGGGGTGACGATGTCGCGGAAGCGGATGTTGCGGCGCACCAGTTCCAGCAGTTGGACCGCGCCCTGGCGGGCCAGTTCGTGGCGGGCGGGCGACACGGCGGGGATGGTGCCGTTGCCGGGGAGGGCGATCCCCAGCGCCTCGCACAAGCAGTTCATCGAGTTGGCGGTGAACATGCCGCTGCAACTGCCGCAGGTGGGACAACTGATCTGCTCTAGCTGGAGCAGCCGGGCGTCGCTGATCGCCCCCGCCGCGTGCTGGCCCACCGCCTCGAACACGGTGATCAGGTCGCTCTTGGTTCCCTTCTCGTCCACCCCGGCCAGCATCGGCCCGCCCGAGACAAAGATGGTCGGCAGGTTGACCCGCGCCGCGCCCATCAGCATCCCCGGCGTGATCTTGTCGCAGTTGGGGATACAGATCATCGCGTCGAAGCAGTGGGCGGCAGCCATCGTTTCGACCGAGTCGGCGATCAGTTCGCGGGAGGGGAGGGAATAGCGCATCCCTTCGTGCCCCATGACGATCCCGTCGTCTACCCCGATGGTGTTGAACTCGAACGGGATACCGCCCGCCGCCCGTATCGCCTCTTTGACTACCCGCCCGAACTCCTGGAGATGGACGTGGCCGGGGATAATGTCTACATACGAGTTGCAGACGGCGACAAACGGCTTGTCAAAATCGCTCTCCGCCCGGATCTGCCCAGTCGCCCGTAAGAGGCTCCGGTGGGGCGCACGCGCAAACCCGCGCTTGATCGTGTCTGATCGCATGGCAAACGCTCCCTCTCCTTGCGAAGCGCGGGCCTTCGCGCTTCCAGGCAATGTGGTATCGCACGCGGGCGCGGCTCTCCAGGGAGACCGGCGCGGCGCATTCGCTATCGGTGATGGGATGCTCCGTGCGGCAGAGCACGAGGCGCTAGGGTGTTATTGGGGCTGCCGCCGCAGCCGAGGTGCAAAGGCGAAGGGCTAGGGGCTGCCATCATGGGCAGCGCAAAGGCGGCTTGGGTTGCCACAGAGGTGTGGCCGGGTGCTGCCATCATGGGCAGCGCACAACATCGGGGGGTGCCACGCATTTGTGGCGGGGGCTGACAGCAGTGGCAGCACACAGACGAGCGGCGCGCAGGCGCGGCACCGGTTCTGTATTATGTAGCGACGGCAAGCGCTAGGCGTTTGGATCCCGATCACACCGCTGTGATCGCCGGTTTATTGACCGAATAGCTCTTGCGTGGGACGCGACATCCGTCTTTTCGCTGGACTCACCGGACACTGCGGCCTGAACCGGCAACTAAAAAGCCCCTCCGGCAGGGGAGGGGCTTCAAGGTCTGCTTTAGCTTACGATGTCCGGTGTCCCCTCCCCATGCAATTAGGCGCTCCCAATAATAAAGGGAACGCTAAGGAGAAGGCTAATAAGTTGGGAGGATTCAGATCGCTGTGTCATCGCTTGTCCAGTTCAATGTTGTTTCTGTAGGACCCAGTATATGTCATTGAGTGGCGGTTGTCAATAGGGGTATCGAAAATTCGCCGCCCGCAATCAGAAGTCGGATCGCCGGGCGTGATCGGCCTGGGGGGATTCGCTCTATTTGGATCGGCAGATTGGCTGATACCCGGTGTACTTGCCCAATCTCGGCCCACATTTTGCTAGAGTGGAGTGTAACGTACCGGCACCGGATGACTGAGGACGTTTCACTTCGTCGCAGTGCGCCAGGGAGTACATCATGGTTCGTGCAATTGCCGCCACCGTACCACCTATTGCCCAGCCGGAATTATCCCGCTTCTTGAATCCGGCCCTCTTCCGGCTGCGCTGGATCGTGCTGGCGGCCCTGTTCGGGTTGGCGGTGCTCGACCCGACCACGGGATGGGCGGGCGTGCCCAACTGGGCGCTGCTCCTGCTGTTCGCCGGGTATAATGGGCTGTTGGGGCTGGCCGATGCCCCGCTGGGGCCGCGCACCCGACACCTCCGCGCCGGGCTGGACCTGATCGGGGCGGCGATCATCTATTTGCTGGGGGCCGATCCCAACGGCCCGTTGTCGGCCCTGATGCTGTTGGCCGTGGTCTGCGCGGCGGCCACGTTAAGCCTGCACAGCAGCGTGATCTATACCCTCCTGGCCCTGCTGTTGACCGCCAGCATCGCCCCCACGCTGCCGCTGTGGTCAGCGGGCACCCTGCGCGACCTGGGCACCCAGATGCTGGTGCTGGGCCTGACCGGGATCGGCACCGCCGTCCTGACCCGGCGGCTGGCCCTGGAAGGGGCGCTGGCCCGCGCCGCCCAGGACGAGGCAGCGCGCAACGCCGAATTGAACCAGGTGCGGGCCGCCTTTATCGCCACCGTCTCCCACGATTTGCGAACCCCCTTTACGGCGATGCGCGCCGGGTTGGGGCTGGCCGAAACCAGCCTGGACGACCGGCTGCGCCCCGACGAGCGCCTACTGCTGGATAATGTGCGCCGCAACACGAACCGGCTGGATATCCTGATCAACGACCTGCTGGCCTTCAATCAATACGAGGCCGGGGTGCTGCTCATTGAGCGGCAGCCGCTGGACCTGCGGGCGGTCATCGCCGAAAGCATCGCCACGGTCCACCCGCTGCTCCACGAAAAGGGGCAACGGTTGGAAGTCGATCTGCCCGAATCCTTGCTCCACGCCGGGGATGCGCGGCGGTTGGAGCAGATGGTGGTGAACCTGCTCGATAACGCCCACCGCTACACCCCCCCCGGTGCCTGCATCGCCATCGCGGGCCACACCACCCCGGCCACCATCCACCTGACGATCACCGACGAGGGGCCGGGCATCCCCGCCGCCGAGCATGAAGCGGTGTTCCAGCGGTTCCACCGGATCGCCACCACCGAAGGCGGGTCGGGGTTGGGCCTCGCCATCGTGCGGGCGATGGTCGAGATCCACGGCGGGCGGGTTTGGGTAGAGAGCGTGCCCGGCGCGGGTGCTGTGTTCCATGTCGTGTTGCCCCGTTACCAGGAGGAAGAGGGAGGGAGCCGATGAAACTGCTGATCGCCGAAGACGCGCGGGACGTGGCCGAAGTCGTGGCCTTTGGAGCGCGGATGACCTGGCCGGGCTGCCAGGTGACGATTGCCGCCGATGGGAGCGATGCCCTGCGCCGCTTTCGGGAGGTGCAACCCGATCTGATCGTGCTCGATATCACCATGCCCCCGCCGGATGGCTTCGCTGTGTGCCGGCAGATCCGCGCCGTCTCGCCGGTCCCGATC
>JBBSEL010000345.1:0-5209 GCA_038239755.1 Chloroflexia bacterium
GTCGGTTTGGCTGTAGAGCTGGCTGTAGAACATGAAGAAAAGAGTTTGGCTGTAGACGTGGCTGTAGAACACGAAGAAAGGCCCGGACAAATAATTGTTCGGGCCTTCTTGATACCTGATATTAGGTGTAATTGAGGGTGCTCAGGAGCAGACTTGAACTGCTGACCCTGCGATTTTCAGTCGCATGCTCTACCAGCTGAGCTACCTGAGCGGGTGGGATTGGTGCGCCTAGTGTACCAGATCTGGGGTGGCTTGTCAAGAAAACGGAAGCCATGAGTCCACCGCTGAACACCGCCAGGGCGGGCCCCTGTTGGGTGGGTGGGCGATAGAGGACTCGAACCTCTGACATTCTGCGTGTAAAGCAGACGCTCTAACCGACTGAGCTAATCGCCCTGAATGGTGCGCAGGAAGGGACTCGAACCCTTACGCCCTTAACGGGCACTAGCCCCTCAAGCTAGCGCGTCTGCCAATTCCGCCACCTGCGCAAATTCTGCGGCGTAAAGATCCTTTGGAAAGGATCATCACGCAGTCAGCGCACTAATTATACGGCACCTGCCAGGACTTGTCAAGCGCCGATGGCTGCCCTGATCTGATCACCAGGGCCGGTCAGTGATAGACCGGGACGGTATAATGGGCGATGCTGGGTGGGGCGGCGAAGAAGGCGGCGAAGAAGGCGGCGACATTGTCGATCTGGGCTTTGACAAAGCCGCTGGTCTCGGCGCGCATCTTGTGTTCCCCGGTCTCCCAAATCGTGGTCACCAGGAACGTGGTGGTAGTGGGGTTGGCAAGCAGGATGTTGTGCTGCAAGCCAGGTAGCTCTTTCATCGCGCCAACCGAGTCGTGCTCAAATTTATGCACCGCTTCGTCTAGCTTGCCAGGCTGAATCTGTATGATTAAGATGCAGGCCTCCATTGTCCAAGCTCCCTCTGTGCAAAGGTGTGATTCCTATAGGCTGTGCAGGGATCGGCGTGATTGTAGCACTTATGGAGGTAGGATGGCAATACAGCCGCGTGCCCGTCGCCGTGTAACAGGCGCGGCGTACTGCGAGGCAGGCGGTCACAATAGGAGCAGTGTGCACGAGATTGACAAGGGAGGGGTGATTTGTTATAATCAGGTGCATTCAACGGGATGTGGCTCAGTTTGGTAGAGCGCAGCGTTCGGGACGCTGAGGTCGTGGGTTCGAATCCCGCCATCCCGACCAATACACACAACAACGCCGCCTGCATTATGTAGGCGGCGTTGTTGTTGCCCGCACACTCGCGGCTGATGCGTCGATACCACTGCTTCACCCATAGGTATGCACCGGACTATCACCGTCCAGCCTGGCATTGTAAGAATCGAAATGCCCTTTTGTAAGCGCTTGCAGTTGACAGGATGATCAATACCTGCTATGATGCTCTTGCAAGCGCTTACAAAGAGTTGATTAGGTACTCATGCTTAAGGTAAGCGCTTGCAAAAACGGAGCGAGCAATGACTCAGCGAGAATCAGAAAGCGTCACGATCTTCGATGTCGCCCGCGCAGCAGGGGTGTCCTATGCGACCGTCTCGCGCGTGCTGAACAACAAGGACCATGTCAAGCCGGAGAAGCGACAGGCCGTACTGGATGCGGTTGCCCAATTGGGGTATGTCGCCAATTCGCAGGCGCGTAGCCTGGCCGGGGGCACCTCGCGGATCGTTGGCTTGCTGGTTCAGGATCTGGGCAGCAGCTATACCGGTGAGATTATCCGGGGGATCGACGCCGAATTGAGCACCGGCGGGTACGACCTGATGCTCTACACCACCCACCGACGCAAAGCGAAAGAGTCGGCCTATGTAGATGCCATCGCCAGGGGCATGGCCGACGGCCTCTTGCTCGTGCTGCCACGCAGCCCGCAAGCTTATCTGGAGTCCCTGCGCCGCCAGCATTTCCCCTATGTCTTGATCGATCACCAGGGGATCGGCGACTATGCCCGCTCGGTCGGTGCGACCAACTGGCAAGGGGCCTATGACGCAACCCGGTATCTGATCGGGCTGGGACATCGGCGCATCGGCTTTATTACCGGGCTGATGGAGCTCGGCTGCGCGATAGACCGGCTGGCCGGGTATCAGGCCGCGCTATCCGACCACGACCTGCCGTCTGATCCCGCATTGATTATGAATGGTGATTTCTTCCGCCCGGCAGGCTTTGCCGGGGCGCAAGGGCTGCTGGACCTGCCCGCCCGCCCGACCGCGATCCTGGTCTCGAACGACGAAATGGCGTTTGGGACGATGGAGGCCGTGCGGGTGAACGGCCTGCGCATCCCGGAAGACATCTCGGTGATCGGCTTTGATGATATTCCCCAGACTTCGGTTGTCCATCCCCCGCTGACGACCGTGCGTCAGCCGCTGGAAGAAATGGGCCGCATGGCAACCCAGATGTTGCTGCAATTGATTGCGGACCCCCAGCTTCAAGTAGGGCGTGTTGCGCTGCCGACCGAACTGGTCGAGCGCCAATCGTGCTGTCCGCCTACGCGGACAGACTAGCACCGTTCCGGCGGTAACGCCAATCGAGCGCACCGGTGGGCCCCCGGTGCCTCACCAAACAAAACGCCAGGTCAATATGCAAAGGAGCACAGCCATGAAATTGCGATGGCATGTGGGATCGTTGCTGCTTGCGTGCATGATGATCATGCTCACCGCTTGCGGCAGCGAAGCGCCCACTGCGACCCCGGTACCCCCGGCCCCGACCGCCACGACGGCGGCGATGGTCGCGCCGACCGACACCACTGCCCCGGTGGCTGCGGCCCCCACCGACACCACCGCCCCCGTCGCCGCCGCGCCGACCGCTACGATGGCCGCAGAGGCCCCGACCGCCGCCCCGACGCTCACGCCCGGCCCGGTCACCCTGGGCACCGGGGCGGCCAAGATCGCCTGGTGGCACATCAGCACCGCGAATGACGCCCGCACCAACTGGCAAACGCTCGCCAGCGCCTATGTCAAAGACCACCCGAACGTCTCCATCGAGATCACCGTCCTGGAGAACGAAGCCTTTAAGGCGAAGATTGCGACCGCGATGCAGTCGGGCAACCCGCCCGACGTGTTCCAGACATGGGGCGGCGGCGTGCTCGGCCAATATGGCGAGGCCGGGCTGGTCAAAGACCTGACCGCCGATCTCGCCGCGAACGGCTGGGGCGACTCGTTCCAACCCGGCCCGCTCTCACTGTACAAAATCGGCGACAAGTTCTACGGCGTGCCGTGGGACTCCGGCATGGTCGGTTTCTGGTACAACAAAGACCTCTTCACCAAGGCCGGGATCAGCGAGCCGCCCGCCACCTGGACCGCGTTCCTCGATGATGTGAAGAAGCTGAAGGCCGCCAACATCACCCCGATTGCCCTCGGTGAGAAGGACAAGTGGCCGGGCCACTTCTACTGGGTCTACCTGGCAACCCGCCTGGGCGGCAGGACCGCCTTCGAGAATGCCTATAACCGCACCGGCTCCTTTGCCGACAAGCCCTTCGTGGACGCGGGGGCACGGCTGAAAGACCTGGTCGATCTGCAACCGTTCCAGACCGGCTTCCTGGGGGCGGATTATCCGTCGCACCAGACGTTGATGGCGAACGGCCAGGCCGCGATGGAATTGATGGGCCAGTGGGCACCCGGTGCCGACCGCGGCGTCGCCAAAGACCCGGCAGCCTATGACAAGAGTCTCGGCTTCTTCCCCTTCCCCGCCGTGGACGGCGGCGCGGGCGACCCATCGGACGTGCTCGGCGGCGGCGACGGCTTCGCCATCGGCAAGAACGCCCCGCCCGAAACGGTCGATTTCGTGCGCTACCTGACCAGCCTGGACGTGCAGAAGGCGATGACCGCCGCCAACCTCTCGGTGCCGCCGGTGATCAAGGGCGCAGAAGTGGCCCTAGCCGACCCGTTGCTGAAAGACGTGCAACAGCGCGCCGGGGCGGCCAAGTACTATCAACTCTACTACGACCAATACCTGCCCCCGGCAGTCGGCTCGACCGTCGTGGACGAGGTCCAGGCCCTGTTCGCCGGATCGGCCTCGCCCGAAGAGGTCGCCAAGGCCATCGAGGACTCCGCCGCCAGTGAGTTGAAAAAGTAGACGAGTGGGCAGTAGGCAGTAGGCAGTGAGACGAAACGTCAGATGTAAGTAATAAAGGGCGATCCTCCTCTGCCCACTACCCACTGCCCACTGCCTACCGCCTACCGCCTACTGCCTACCGCTCACGCCCACCGGGAAAGGAGTTGTCGGCCATGCGCCTGCTGACTGGACCGCGCCCTGCCGTCGCCGCTGTACCCGCCGTCGTACCAAACCCGCACCGCCTGAACCGCGAAAAGACGCTCGTCATCGTGGCTTTCCTGCTGCCACCCGCGCTGATCTACTTTTTGCTGGTGCTGCTGCCGGTGATCCAGGCGGTCTACTTCAGCTTCTTCCGCTGGAACGGGCTGGGACCGATCCAGGGGTTTATCGGGCTGGACAATTATGTCCGCATCCTGCATGATCGCGTCTTCCTCAAAGCGGTGAGCAATAACCTGCTGCTCACCGTCCTGTCGGTGATCGTGCAGTTGCCGCTGGCGCTCGGCCTGGCCCTGCTGATCCGGCAGAACTTGCGCGGGCGCACCCTGTTCCGCATGATCTTCTTCCTGCCCTACGTGCTGTCCGAGGTCGTCACCGGGGTCATCTGGACCTTCATCTACAACCCGCAGAGTGGGCTGCTGAACGCGGTCCTCACCCTGATCCCCGGCTTCAAGCCACAGGGCTGGTTGGGCGACCCGCAGATGGTCCTCTATTTGCTGTTCGTCGTCATTTCGTGGAAATACTTCGGGCTGCATCTGATCCTCTACACAGCGGGGCTGCAAAATATCCCGGCAGAACTGGAGGAGTCCGCGCTGATCGACGGCGCGAGCACCGGCCAGGTGATCCGCCACATCACCATCCCGCTGCTGGGGCCGACGATCCGGCTGTCGCTCTTTCTCTCGGTACTCGGCTCGCTCCAGATTTTCGACCTGATCTGGGTCATGACCACGGGCGGGCCGGTCAACGCCAGCGAAACGATGGTGACCTACCTCTACCGGTTTGGGTTCCAGCGGTTCGCCATCGGCTATGGCAGTGCCGCCGCCGTCATGCTGTTCGTGCTCTGTCTCGGCTTCTCGCTCATCTACCAGCGCCAGGTCATGCGGCGCGACTACACGTGATCCCGCATTCAGGGGAGGTGCCTATGTCCAGTGTGCCGGTGCA
>JBBSEL010000346.1:0-5204 GCA_038239755.1 Chloroflexia bacterium
GGGCGGCCCATTTCGCGCAAAGCCCCCGCCCGCCGATTTATGGGTATATTTCCCCTCCGCAGCCCACCTGTGTGTGCCCACCCCCACTGTCAGCCTGAGCGCAGCGAAGGATCTTGTCGGAGGTCTACAGTCGTCGGGGAATAGCCGGGATCATCGTGAGCGACCATGTAGCCCGGGCAAGATCCTTCGCTGCGCTCAGGATGACAGCGGGGATGAGCACACGCAGGATGGTAGCGGCAGGGCAGTAGCGGCCAGAAATCGGCGGGCGGGGGCTTTGCGCGAAATGGGCCGCCCTGCTATAATACTCCTCGTGACCTTAACCCTCGACAACCACGAACTCCTCCTCCTCGGCTGGGCCTTGCTCCGCGCCCTGCTCATCTTGCTCGTCGCCCTGATCGGCGGGCGGCTGCTGCGGGGTTACCTGCTGCGGCTGGGGATGCGCAAGCGGATGAATGTCAACGTGGCCGCGCTGGGCGGCAACCTCGCGCAGGTGGGGCTGATCACCCTCGCCATCGTCATCATCCTGCCCATCTTCGGCGTAGACTGGACCGCGCTGGTCACCCTGGTCGGCGCGGTGGGGCTGGCGATCTCGCTGGCCTTTCAAGATCTGCTGCGCAACTTCATCGCGGGCATCTACATCCTGATCGAGCGCCCCTTCACCATCGGCGACAAGATCACCGTCCAGACCTCCCCCGAAATCGTCGGCACCGTGCAGAGCATCGAACTGCGGATCAGCACCCTCCGCAGCGAGGACGGCGTGCTGGTCGTCGTGCCGAACAACACCCTCTTCAGCACACCGATCACCAACCACACCGCCGTCAACCTGCAACGCGACGTGATCCGCCTCGTCCTGACCAATGCCGACCTGAACGAAGTGCGGCCCCGGATCAACGAGGTGCTGGCCGCCTTCCCCGACGTGGCAGGCAGCCCCAGCCCCAGCATCACCGTGGAAGAAGCCTCGCCCACCTCGCTCAAACTGCGGATCGAGTTCTGGACCCCACCCCGGCTGGAGGCGACCCTGGCCCCGCAGATCATCATCGCCCTGCGTGAGGCGTTCCCCAGCGCCGAGGTCACGGTCGTTTCGTGAGGCGGCGATGGCGCTGAAACTGGGCATCCTGGGCGGCACCTTCGACCCGATCCACCTGGCCCACCTGATCCTGGCCCAGGCCACCGCCGACCATTTGGGGCTGGACCGGGTGTTGTTTGCCCCCGCCGGAGTGCAACCGCTCAAGCGCGACCGCCCGATCACCCCCGCCGCCCACCGCGTGGCGATGGTTGAAGCCGCCATTGCCGACAACCCCCGCTTTGCCCTCTCCCGCGTGGATGTCGATCACCCCGGCCCCTCCTACACCGTGGACACGCTCGACCGCTTGCGCGCCACCTGGGGGCCGGATACCGCCTTCTGGTTCATCATCGGCCTCGACTCGCTGGCGAGCCTGCTGGCCTGGCGCGACCCGGCGGGCATCCTCGACCGCACCCGCCTCGCCGTTGCCCCCCGCCCCGGTGTTCAGGTCGATCTCGCGACCCTCAGCGCCCGCCTGCCCCGGTTGCCGGAGCAACTCGATTGGGTGCCCGCCCCGCTGATCGCCATCAGCGCCAGCGAATTGCGTGCCCGCGCCGCCGCCGGAGGGTCGCTCCGCTACTTCGTCCCCGACCCGGTGCGCGCCTACATCGCCGCCCATGCCCTCTACACGCCCAACCCCGTCTGACCCCGCAGCCCGGTGCAACGCGATCCGGCCAGCTTGCGTATTGTATAATGGTTGAGTACACGCCCGCCCATCTAGCGCAGTAGTGTGGAGGAAATTAGAGGAGGAAGTTAAAGGAGGAAGTAGATGGATAGCGACACCCACAAACTTGATCCGCAGGATGCCGCGCGGATCATGGGCACCCCGGCAACGCCGCCGCCTATGCCCGAAGTCCCCCGCTCGCCCACGACCCCGATGCCGCCGGTCGCTCCGGTCCCCGCCGTGGACCCGATCCCGCCCGTAGCAGCCCTACCCCCGACCAACGGTCCTTACCCCTCGCCAGCGGTGGCCCCGCGCCCGGTGGCCCCGCCGATGTTCGGCAGCAACAGCAATATCATCCCCTTCGTGCTGATCGTGCTGGGGGCGTTGCTCCTGTTCACCCCGCTCAATCTGGGCGACCTCTTTGGCTCGGCCATCGTGCTCGTCATCGGCCTGGTCTTCCTGTATGTCTACGGCCAGCAGGGGCGCAACATCGGCTTCTTGATCCCCGGCTCGATCATGACCGGCCTGGGCCTCGGCATCGTAGCCGAAGCAGCAACCGGGATGAATGGCCTGGTGCCGCTGGGCCTCGGCCTCGGCTTCTGCGCCATCTGGTTTATGCAACGCAGCTTCTGGTGGGCCTTGATCCCCGGCGGCATTATCGCCCTGGCCGGGTTGAAAGATCTGGCGAACAGCAATGATGGAAGCGGGTCGACACTGGGAAGCCTGGGGCTGAGCGGCGGGAGCTGGTGGCCGCTGCTGCTGGTCGGGGCCGGGATCTGGCTGGTCTTCTCGCGCAACGGTCGGGTCCGGCGCTAACAGGCCCCGCTGGCCCGCGTATAGCGCAAAGGGGTGGCGGTTGCCACCCCTTTGCGCTGCCCCATGCATGAGGTCGCCGGGCATATTTCTTGCTCTCCTGGCAAACACCACACGGCACACCGCCCCTGGCGGGGGCACCCACGCAACGATGCGTTCACGCAAAGGAGACTCAGGATGACGGACAGAGATCAATCCTCGGTGGCAGATACCGCTGACACCGCCGACGATGCCACGATGAGCGGCAGCCCCAAAGGCGGCAGCACCAGCCCGGCGGGCACCACCGGCCCCGGTCGCTACGGCGGCGCGGAAGCGGCAGACGACGCGAACGCCCTGGAGGCAGGAACCGTTCACAGCAGCGGGCTGGACCCGATGGGCGGCCCCGGTGCCAGCGCGGGCCAGGATGTGGACGGGGCCGATGCCATGTCTACCCACGGCGGCCCCAGCACCATCACCGGCGGGGCAGCGGCCAGTGCCGGCGACGAGGCCACCCCCTCGATGAGCGACCGGACCCAGGCCGGAGGCGACGGCGGTGACGGCGAAGTCCAGTAAGCAGTAAAATGGGTGTCGGTTCCGTGGGAACCGGCACCCCCGCGCAGCAAAAGGAGATCGTGATGAGCGACCCGGAGACGGCGGATAGCGACCCGGAGACCCCGGCTGTAGACGATACCCGCCCCAGCGATCCCCTGCCCCCCAACCAACCCGACGCGATGTCGGGCGGGGCCGGAAGCAACTGGACCAATCCCACCCTGGACCTGGACCCCGTGGAGCCGCACACCCACCCGCCCGGCGACCCCAACCGCATCCTCCCCAGCACCGACGCCGCCGACGTGCAAAGCGCCGCCCAGACCCGCGATGCGGTCCACCACCGCGAAGGCACCCACTAGCCCGCCGCCCGCCCCACCCCTACCAAAACGGGGTCCGAACGCACCTGTGTCCCCACCCCGGCAGCGGGCCAGACTCCCCGGCCAAAACCGGCCCTACGGAAAGGATAAGCCCCGACGGTTGGGCGGACCGCCGGGGCTTTCCAAAGGAGGAAAGTTCTTCTGCATAGTATAACGCTTCACCCCCCTCATCGCTTCCATCCCCTTCCACGACTTTTTTGACCAATTTTTGTGATGCGTGAAACGTGAAACGTGACGAGGGATCAGGGATCAGGGATCAGGATCAGGAATTAAGAATTAAGAATCAAAATACGCAATACGCAATACGCAATACGAACTCACGCATCACGTTTCACGTTTCACGTTTCACGCAACGCATCCCGCATCCCGTTATGATAAAATAGGGCCACAAGCCGCATAGAGCTTGATCGCGAAGGAGACACCACCCGTATGCCGGATACCGAGTTGCGCGCCGCTGCCGAGCGGGGCCAGGACGCGATGATCGACTTTGCCCAGCGGCTGATGCGGACCCCCAGCCTGTCGGGGCAGGAGCGCGCCGTGGCCGACCTGGTGCTGGCCGAGATGCAGGCGTTGGGCTACGACGAAGCCTGGCGCGACGAGGCGGGCAACGTCATAGGCCGCATCCGCGCCACCACCCCCGACGGCCCGCGCCACCGCATCATGTTCAACACCCACATGGACCATGTGGACGTGGGCGACCCTGCGGGCTGGCCCTACCCGCCTTATGACGCCACGATCGCCGACGGCGCGCTGTGGGGGCGCGGGGCCTCCGACCTCAAAGGCCCGCTCGCCTGCCAGGTCCACGCCATCGCCGCACTCAAGCAGGGAGGCCGCCCCATCCCCAACGACCTCTATGTCACCGCCGTGGTGCAGGAGGAAGTAGGCGGGCTGGGGGCGCGACAACTGGCCCCCGCCGTCCCCTGCGACTATTGCATCCTGGGCGAACCGACCACCAACCGGATCATGCACGGCCATCGCGGGCGGGTCGAACTGGCGATCATGTTCCGGGGCCGCTCGGTCCACGCCAGCGTGCCCGGCACCGGGGTCAACCCGCTCTATCCGCTGGCCCGGTTCCTGCAAGGGCTGGAGGTGTTGCCGATGGTCGAGGATCCGGCCAACCCCGGCCTGGGGCCGTCCAGCGTGGCCCCCACGTTGATCAGCACCGACCAGACCAGCAGTAACGTCGTCCCCGCCGAAGTGAGCCTGGTCCTCGACTGGCGTAACGTCCCCTCGGAGACCGAAGAAGCGATTGTCGCCAAACTCCAGGCGTTGCTGGATCGCAGCCTGATCCCCGGCGCACAGGGGCGGGTTAGCCCCACGCCGCGGAAGCTGACCAGCTACACCGGGGTCACCGTCTCGCAAGGGGCGGTCAGCCCGTCGTTCGGCACCCCCGCCGACCACCCGCTGGTGGTCGATGCCCACCGCAGCCTCAGCGCCGCCCTGGGCCGCGACATTCCGGTAGGGCTGTGGCCCTTCGCCACCGACGGCGGGCACTTTGTCGCCGCCGGGGCCACCTGTATCGGCTTCTCGCCCGCCTGGGAAGAAGTCATTCATACCGTCGATGAACGCATCAGCCTGGCGCTGATGGTCGAAGCCTTCGCCGGATATCAGGCGCTGGCGCTGGATCTTTGAGGACTGCGGACTGCGGACTGCGGTCTGCGGTCAGCGGAATGTTGGTTAAGAAACGAGTCAGATTATATCCAAAAAAATTCAGCAATAACCCTTCCCCAAAACAGCCTATCGGATCAACCATTAACAA
>JBBSEL010000347.1:0-5182 GCA_038239755.1 Chloroflexia bacterium
CCTCGAAACCACCCCTCTGGACTAGGCCCGCCACATCGCGGAATCCTTGCGCTAGCTGCGATTACACCACGGAGACACGGAGCACACGGAGATCTCCGTGTCTCCGTAGTGAATAAGAGAACGCGCCGCCGCGTCCCGGTGTATATCCTGCAACGCGACGGCACAGAGGCCCCACGCAGGTTTTAATCCTATTCCAAGACGTGTCTCATGCCCGGTTAATGTTTAGCTGATACAATGACAGGGGCACACTTCAGCAGACGGCAGACAACGAACGTCCAATGTGTAGCCTCCCCGCGTATATTCTAGCAAGGCCTGTTCGTTACGTAAGAGGAGAGGGATCATTGAGTCGCCAAGAACCGTTAAAAATTACTACCGTGCTTACCCGGCGCACCATCCCCGGTGGGGGCATCTTGCCGCTGCGCCTGTTCCTGGGCCTCAGCTTTCTGAGCGCTGGATTTGACAAACTGACCGACCCTGGCTATCTCGATCCGAGCGCCCGCAACTATATCGGCCAGCAGATCACCAGCATGGCCCCTGGCACCCCGCTAGAGGGGTTCCTGACCAACATCGCCGCGCCCAACGCCACCCTGTTGGGGGTGATGACGATGGGCGGCGAATTCTGTATCGGCATCGCCATATTGCTGGGGCTGCTGACGCGGTTCAGCGCGGTGATGGGGCTGTTCCTGAACCTGACCTTCTTCCTCTCGGCCACCTGGGATGTGCGCCCGTTCTACTTCGGGGCCGACTTGCCCTATGTGTTTGCCTGGTTGACGCTGGCCCTGGCCGGGCCGGGGCCGTTCGCACTGGATGCGTGGCTGGGGAACTGGTGGGCCGCGCGGGTGCTGACCGCCGGGACGCGCGGACGTGCCCCGGTGATCGAGGCCGAGGGCACCGTGTTCACCCGGCGGGCCTTCTTCAGCCTGGGCGCGGCTGGGGTAGCCGCAGTGATCCTGGCCGGGAGCGGCCTGGGGTGGGGGCTGTTGCACCCGCGCCGTACCGTCGCGGGCGGCACCCCGCTTACCCCGACACCCAACCCGCCCGTCGCGGAGCTACCGCCGACCCTGGCTCCGGTGCCGCCAACCGACGTACCGCCGACTGACGTACCACCCACGGATGTCCCGCCCACGGACGTGCCGCCCGCCGACACCGCGCCGCCGACCGATGTCCCGACAGGCGCGCCGACCGCCCCGCCCGCCGAACAGGCGACCGCCGAACCCCCCACCACCGCGCCCCCAACGGCCCGCCCGCCGACACCCCGCCCACCGACAGCGGTGCCGCCGACCGCTGCGCCCCCCACTGCGGTGCCGGTGCAGGCATCCGGTCCCTTGCTGGCTGCGCCGGGGTCGCTGGCGACGGGGCAGGCGGTAGAATTCACCCTGCCGTCGGGCGATCCCGCCGTGCTGGTCCACACCCAGGCGGGCTACAGCGCCTATGTGGCGATCTGCACGCACGAGGGCTGCCAGGTGGTCCCCACCGGCACCGGCCAACTGGGCTGCCCTTGCCACGGTGCCCGCTTTGATCCCGCCGCGAACGGGGCCGTGATCCGTGGTCCGGCCCGCCGCCCGCTGGCCCCCGTCGCCATCACCGTCGGCAAGGACGGCAGCGTCTACCTGAACGAGTCGTAAGCCGCGCCGGACCCCGACGGATGCAAGAGGAGCCAACCCGGTTGGGTTGACTCCTCGGCTTATTCCCCCGCTGACCCTGGCAGGCCGCGCAGGAACATCTGGACCAGGCGGCGGAAACTTTCGTCGACCTCCAGCGGCAGGCCAAAGCCCCCGGCCACCTCCAACGAGGCAAAGCCATGCACCAGGCTGCGCAGGATGCGGGTGGTGTGCAGCGCGTCGGCCTCGGTCAGGTGATAAGCGGCCAGCGCCCGCAGCACCACCTCTACCACCTCACGCTGGGCGGCCTGCAACACGGTATCGTCGGGCGAGGCCGCCTGTACCGTGGCGGAATAGAGGCCGGGATGCGCCTTGATAAAAGCGCGATAGGCCCCGGCCAGCGCCGCCAGCGCCTCCGCCCCGGCCCGGCCCATCACGGCGCGGCCCATCTGCTCGGCCATGAGGCGGTCGCCCAGCAGCGCCAGGTCGCGGTGCAGCCCGGTCAGGCCGTCCACGTAGTGGTACAGCGTCGGGGAGCGCACCCCCAGTTGCCCGGCCAGCCGGGCCAGCGTGACCGCATCCAGGCCCACTTCGTCGGCCAGGTCGGCGGCGGCCTGCACCACCAGCGCATAATCTAGCCCGGCGCGATGGATCGTCATGCGGCAACGACTTTCCCGCCGGTGACTTCCTGGCAGAAAGCGACGATGGCGGGGTTGACCTGATCGGCTGCCTCGACATGAGGATAGTGCCCCACCCCCGCGACCAGTTGCACCCGGCCCTGGAGTTGCGCGGCCACGAACCGAGATTCTGCCGTGGCATCTTTGAAGTCGGGGTCGGCTGTGCCCATGATCACGAAGGTCGGGGTGTGGACCTTGCTCAACCGTGCCGCTGAGGCCGTTTTGGGGGCCAGCATCATCGCCCGCAGCGCCGCTAACCGGCCCGGTTCGCGCAGGTTCGCCAGCAACGCGGCGGTCTGGGCGGCGTAGTCGGCGGGGCGACCGGTCTTGTAGAGCGTGGCGTAATAGCGCCCCCAGACCGCCACGCCCCAGGGCCGGGCAAACAGCACCCGGTAGAGCACCCCCGCCGCCCAGGGCGGCATCGCGTCGCCGTCGCGCACCACCGGCCCGGTGAGGACGAGGCCCGCCACGAGATCGGGCGCATCGGCGGCGACGCAGACGGCAGCCGCACAGCCCATCGAGTTACCGATCAGGATCGCCGGGCCGCCCTGCAACTGGCGGATCAGGGCGATCACGTCATCCCCGATCGGCTTCACCGAGTAGTCGGCCCAGCCTGTGCTCGACTCGCCGTGCCCGCGCACGTCCAGCGTCACCACCCGGTAGCCCGCCGCCCGCAGCAAAGGGGTCAGCAGCCGGAACTCGGTGCGTATTTCCCCCATGCCGGGGATGCAGACGACCAAGGGGCCGCTGCCGCTATCATCATAGGCAATGGTGCCACCCTCACGGGCGAGGGTTTGGGTCTTTGGCGTGTTCATGGTGGGGTCCTTTCATCACTTGGCGGGCGGTTTGCCTATGCGTTAATCTAATATACTTAGATTATAATCTAATATACTTAGATTGTCAAGAGGCTGCGGGAATCTGCTCGTCAACACAGGTGCCGTATGTAGGATATGGCTCTGCCCATTGATGGTGGAGTGTCCTCGACACTTGGGGTAATCAGACATCAATGGGCAGAGCCATATCCTACAGATGCAGGGGGAACAGATTCCAAAGGAATTGAACCCGCGCCGTAATTCTGGTATGCTGGAGGGGTCGCCCGTGTGATGGCACAGATCGCGCTATGGAAAACGGGCGGGAACATCGCCCGGTGGGTAGATTCCCGCAACTCGTTTGGGTATTTTGCGTATCAATAGATGAGCCAGGGCGGGTGCCCGTCTGCCCGGCCATCCCTCAGGTTAGGTAAGGAGCATCGTCGAAGCTATGAAGCCTCCCATGAAAACATTCGGGCTGCCGGTCGTGCTGCTGCTCGCCGTCGTCACGCTCTCCGGCTGTCGCTTGACCAACGTGCGCGACACGCAGAACCCGCCGACCGCCACCGTCCCCCCGGTGGCGCTGAGTACCCCGCGCCCCACGCAGGCCGTACCGACCCTCGCCCCTGCGGTGACCCCCACCACGGCCACCACGACCAGTAACACCGGTACCACCGGCACGACGGGGACTACCGGCACCACCGGCACGACGGGCACGACGGGCAGCGGCTCCGGCACGACGGGCACGGCGGGTAGCCCCCCGGTGAACGGCCCGCTGGCAGCGGATGAAGCCATCGTCCAGGTGGTGGACAAGGTTGGCCCCGCCGTGGTGACCGTGCTGAACACGCTGGACCCCAGCCAGACGCAAGGCTACGGCGGGCAGGCCAGCGGCACCGGCGTGATCATCAGCGACCAGGGCTATATCGTCACCAACAACCATGTGGTCGAGGGTCAGCAATCGCTGGAAGTGATCTTCGCCAACAGTGACAAGGTCAGCGCCCAACTGGTGGGGACCGATAATATTGCCGACCTCGCCATCCTGAAGGTCAGCGGCACCCTCCCGGCGGTCGCCACGCTGGGCAATTCCGACGACCTCAAGCCGGGCGAAACGGTGATCGCCATCGGCTCGGCGCTGGGCGACTTCCGCAACACGGTCACGGTCGGGGTGATCAGCGGCCTCAACCGCATCTTGCAGACCGACCAGAACGTGAATATGGAGAACATGATCCAGACCGACGCGGCGATCAACCACGGCAATTCGGGTGGCCCGTTGATCAACCTGCGGGGCGAAGTGGTGGGGATCAACACCGCCGTGCTGCGCAGCAGCGGCATGGGCGACGTGGCCGAGGGCCTGGGCTTCTCGATCCCGGCGAACACGGTCAAGGATGTGACCGATCAGCTGATCGCCACCGGCAAGGTGCCGCGCCCCTACCTGGGCATCATCAGCCAGCCGCTCAGCCGCTCGCTTTCGGCCTACTACAGCCTGCGCGATGATACTGGGGCGTTGCTGGACCACGGCGTGGTCATTCAGCAGGTGGTCGCCGGTAGCCCTGCCGCCACTGCCGGACTGCACACGGGCGACGTGATCGGCGCGATCAACGACCAGACGATTGACCAGGACAACGCGCTCAGCAACGTGCTGATCCGCTTCAAGCCCGGCGACACCGTGACCCTCACCGTCTACCGCGCCGGGAAGAAGATCGCGGTCAAGATCACGTTGGGCGAGCGGTAGGCGCGAGGCGCGAAACGTGATGCGTGAAACGTATTGCGTATTGCGTATTGCGTATTGCGTGATGGGAGAGCCGGCAGTGTAAGCGGCGGCGGGGGTTAGTCCCGGAGGGACGACAGACGGTAGCCCACGGCGTGAGCCGTGTGGAACGGGTGACCCGCCGCAAGAAAGCCCCGGAGGGGCGACAGAAGAAGCCAAGTGCGGCTTTCTGTCGCCCCTCCGGGGCTTTGTAAATTGGTGGCTCCCCCCATAGCTTGCGCTATGGGCTACCATCTGCCGTCCCTCCGGGACTAACGCACACTCCCCATTTAACCTCACGCCTCACGCCTCACGTTTCACCTTTCACGTTTCAACCGCCACCCCACA
>JBBSEL010000348.1:0-5177 GCA_038239755.1 Chloroflexia bacterium
CGCCGGTCATTCTGGGGCACGAATTTTCCGGCACGGTGGAGGCGGTAGGAGCCGACGTGAGCGATTTCCGCCCCGGCGACCGGGTGGTCAGCGAGACGGCGGCCACTATCTGCGGCAAATGCACCGAGTGCCGCACCGGGAACTATAACCAGTGTCCCAACCGCCTGGGCTTCGGCGTGCTGATCAACGGGGCCGACGCGCCCTACGTCGCCGTGCGCCAGGGGGCCTTGCACCATGTACCGGATAATGTGGACCTGGCCGAAGCCGCGTTGACCGAGCCGTTGTGCGTGGCCTATAATGCGCTGGTGGTGAAGAGCCGCATCCGCCCCGGTGATGTGGTCGTCGTGCTCGGTCCCGGCCCGATCGGGCTGATGGCGACCCAGGTGGCGCGGGTCTGTGGCGCGTCCACGATCATCCTGGCCGGGCTGAAGCGCGACTCGGCGCGGATGCACATCGGCCAAGAGGTCGGCGCAACCCATCTGGTGGACCTGACCACCGACGACCTGCCCGCGCTGGTGGCCGACCTGAGCGGCGGGCGCGGGGCCGATCTGGTGGTGGACGCCGCCGGGCCGAGTGCCACGGTGAAGCTGGCGATGGAGATCGTGCGCCGCAACGGGCAGATCACCAAGATCGCCTGGGGGCCAAAGCCGCTGGACCTCAGTCTGGACCCGCTGCTGGCAAAAGCCGTGACCTTGCAGGGGGTGTTCAGCCACACCTGGGACACCTGGGAGCGGGTGCTGCGCCTGGAATCGACCGGGCAGGTCAACCTCCGCGCCCTGATCAGCCACCGGGTACCCCTGACCGAGTGGAAGGTCGCCTTTGACGCGCTGGAAAACGGCGCGGCGGTCAAGGCGCTGATCTTCCCCAACGGAGTCGAACGCTGATGCAACCGATTGTCCAACTCTCCCTCGACCTGACCTCGCTGGACGAGGCATTGCATGTGGCCGAGATCGGGGTGCGCGCCGGGGTCGATTGGCTGGAAGCGGGCACGCCGCTGATCCTGGCCGAGGGGCTGCGCGCCGTGCAGGGCTTGCGCGCCCGCTTCCCCACCGTGCCCATCGTGGCCGACCTCAAGACGATGGACGGCGGCTACCTGGAAGCGGAGATGATGGCGAAGGCAGGGGCCAACATGGTCGTGGTTATGGGTGTGGCCCACCCGGCGACGATCCGGGCTGTGGTTCGCGCCGCCCGCGACTACGGCATCCAGGTCATGGGCGACATCATGGCCGCGCCGGACAAGATCGCCTGCGCCCAGATGATGGAGGCGAACGGGGTGGACTACATCATCGTCCACACCGGCTTTGACGAGCGGCACGAAGAGACCGGACTCAGCCCGCTGGATGATCTCGCCGCCATCGTGGCCGCCGTCCATGTTCCCGTGCAAGCGGTTGGCGGCCTGACCGTGGAACAGATGATGCGCCTGCCGGAACTGGGTGCCCCCCTCGTCGTCGTCGGCGCACCGCTGGCGATCTCCGACCGGGCCTTTGTCGCCGGGCACCCCGACGAACAGCTAGAGGCGATCTTGCGGCAGGTGGTCGCCGTCGTGCATGGGCAGCAGCCCTAGAAGCGAGGAGCTATGGAACTCGATTTCGGTACCTATGACATTCACGCACCGCTGCCACGCATGTTCGCCCTGCGCCAGCGGCTCGACTTGCCCCAGATTGCGGACGTGGCCGGGACGATCCGGCAGCGGCTCGATGCGTCGGGGCTGCTGGACGGCATCCGCCCCGGCCAGCAGATCGCCCTGACCGCCGGGAGCCGGGGCGTAGCTAGCCAGGCCGAAGTGTTGCGGGCGGTCGCCGCTGCTGTGCGGGCGCGAGGAGCCGAACCGTTCGTCGTCCCAGCGATGGGCAGCCACGGCGGGGCGACCGCCGAAGGCCAGATGGAGATGCTGGCCGGGCTGGGGGTGACCGAGGCTAGCGTGGGCGTGCCGATCCGGGCGACGATGGACGTGGTATCGCTGGGGCAGCTACCCGATGGCCCGCCGCTGTTCATGGATGCTTACGCGGCGGCGGCAGACGGGATCATCGTCGTCCACCGGATCAAGCCGCACAGCGATTTCCACGGCCCGATCGAGAGCGGCCTGAGCAAGATGACCGTGATCGGGCTGGGCAAGCAGGTCGGGGCCGAGGCGATGCACCGCTACGGCGCGCCGGGCTTACGGACCTTCCTCGCCCCCGCCGCCCAGATCATCGCCAGGGCACGCCCGATCCTGGCCGGGGTGGGGCTGATCGAGAACGGGCGGGGGGACGTGGCCGAGATCGCCGTCTTGCCGCCGGGCGCGTTCGGCGGCCCTGCCGAGGAGGCGCTGCTGGA
Organism: Chloroflexia bacterium; assembly: GCA_038239755.1. GTDB lineage: Bacteria > Chloroflexota > Chloroflexia > QHBQ01 > JAICKM01 > JBBSAN01. The sequence goes on from JBBSEL010000348.1 coordinate 2,317, forward strand.
GCAGGCGCGGCAACTCTTGCCCGGCCTGCCTTTCGACCAGCTTGATGTGCTGGTGGTAGACGAGATCGGCAAGAACTACAGCGGCGCGGGCCTGGACACGACGGTGATTGGCCGGGTGATGGTGCCGGAACAGGCGGAGAACCCCCGCCCCCTGATCACCGCCATCGTCGCGCTGGGCCTCAGCGCCGAATCGCACGGCAACGCGGCGGGCCTGGGCCTGGCCGACGTGACCACCCGCCGCTTGGTGGAAGGGATCGACTTCCCCGCGTTCTACGTGAATAGCATCACTGCGGGCACGTTCGGCCTGCGCCGCGCCTCCCTCCCCTTCGTCATGCAGGACGACGCGACCGCTGTCGCCCTGGCCCTCCACGCCAGCGCCAGCAGCCACCCCACCGCGCCCCGCCTCGCCCGCATCCACGACACGCTCCACGTCGAATGGCTGCTCATCTCCGAGGCCCTGGTCGCCGAAGCCCGCGCCGCCGGGCACAGCGTCGGCCCCGATCTCGGCCCTCTCGCCTTCACCCCCGGCGGACGGATCGCTCCCTGGCCGGCGACGGAGTGACGCGTGAAACGTGAAACGTGAAACGTGACGAGGGATCAGGGATCAGGGATCAGGGAGAAGGGATCAAACTTACGCAATACGCAATACGCAATACGCATCACGTTTCACGTTTCACGCTTCGCTGCACATCGAAGGCGAAAACGAAAGGAACCCACCCCCATGCAAGCCTTAATTTACCAGGGGCCGCACAACATGACGCTGGCCGAGATTGATCGGCCCTCGCCCGGCCCCGGCGAGGTGTTGATCGCCATCCGCGCCGTCGGGATTTGCGGCAGCGACATTCACGGATACGCCGGAACGTCGGGCCGCCGCACACCAGGGATGGTCATGGGGCACGAATTCGCCGGGGTCGTCACCGCGCAGGGGCCGGGGGTCAGTAGCCCGGCGGTGGGCACCCGCGTCGCCGCCAACCCGCTGATGACCTGCGGCGAATGCGTAGACTGCCAGGCGGGGCACGAGCAACTGTGCCGCACCCGCCGCACGGTCGGGGTCAACCCTGGGCAAAACGGGGCCTTCAGCGAGTTTGTCACCGTCCCGGCGCACAATGCGATGCCGCTAGCCGACGCGATCACCTTTGCCGAGGCGACGATGGCCGAGCCGCTGGCGGTGGGGATGCGCGCTGTGGCCGTGGCCGAACCGGAGGCCGGGCAGCCCTTGCTAATCCTGGGCGGGGGCACCATCGGCCTCTGCACCCTGCTGGCCGCCCGGCAGCGCGGGGCCGACCCGGTCTATGTCACCGACATGGCCGCGCACAAGCTGGAGATGATCGCCCGGTTGGGTGGGCACCCGCTCGACTCGCGCAGCGCCGACCTCCTGGCGATGGGCCGCCAGGTGACCGGGGGGCGCGGCTTCGCCCGGATCATTGATGCGGTGGCCGTCACCGGCACGATCAAACAGGCGTTGCCCGCCCTCGCCCCCGGCGCGACCCTGGTCCTCGTCGGCCTGGCCGTGCCGATCATCGAGATCGGGCTGTACGATCTGGTGCCGCAGGAGCGGGTGATCAAGAGCGCCTATGCCTACACCGCCGCCGAGTACCGCCACGCGGTCGAACTGCTCAACACCCGGCAGGTAGACGTGCGCCCGCTGGTCGAGGCCCACTGTTCGCTGGCCGAGGCCCCGGCGATGTTCGAGCAGATGGCGCGGGGCGCGGTGGAGGCGGTGAAAGTGGTCGTGGAGATCGAGGAGTAGCCGATGCCCAAGCTGGCCGCCTTCCCCAAATGCTATATGGACGACCTGTGCCTCACCCGCACGATGAGCGTGTTCGAGTGGATCGACCTGGCCGCCACGCTGGGGGTCGATGGGGTGGAGATGTACGATGCGTTCCTACGGGAGTTCGCCCCGCCCTATATTGAGACGGTGCGTGCCCGGCTGGCGGCGCACGCTCTCCAGATGCCGATGATGTGCTACTCGCCCGACTTCACCATCCCCGACCCGGCGGCGCGGCAGGCCGAAATCGAGAAGGAGCGGCGGGTGATGGACGTGACCGCCGCGCTGGGCGGGCGGTTCTGCCGGGTGCTGTCGGGCCAGCGCCGCCCCGACGTATCGCGGGCACAAGGGATCCAATGGGTGGTCGAGGCGATCACTGCCCTGTTGCCCCATGCCGAGGCGTTGGGCCTGACCCTGACGATGGAAAACCACTACAAAGACAACTACTGGACCTACCCCGAGTTCGCCCAGCAGAGCGATGTGTTCTGCGAGATCCTGGACCGGGTGCCGTCGCCACGCCTGGGGGTGAATTACGACCCGTCGAACGCGATCATCGCCGGGGAAGACCCGCTGGCGGTGCTGGAAAAGGTGAAACACCGGGTCGTGACCATGCACGCCAGCGACCGTCGCCTGAAGCCGGGAGCCACCCTGGCCGACCTCCACGCGCAGGAGAACGCGGTTGGCTATGCGGCGGTGCTGGAGCATGGCGAGATCGGGCAGGGGTTGAACGACTTTGACGCGATCTTCGGCACCCTGCGCGCCGTCGGTTTCGACGGGTGGATCTCGATTGAGGACGGCGTGAACGGGTTGGACGAGCTACGCCGCTCCGCCGGGTTCCTGCGCCAGAAGATCGCGCAATACTGGCCGGAAGCGTAAGCGCTCCCTAGCGTCAGGGGCGGCGACCCCGCCAGAGCGCCCCAGCCAGCGAATGGCTGAGGGCCACCCCCGCCGCCAGCGCCCCGCCCAAGAACAGGGCGTGGACCAATTCCAGCAAGCCCTGCACATTCTGGCTGCGTGCCAGGTCCAACATCCCACCATAGATCGTCAGGCCGGGCAGGAGTGGCAAGATGCCCGGCACGACATAGAGCGTGAC
>JBBSEL010000349.1:0-5175 GCA_038239755.1 Chloroflexia bacterium
AGCCATGACCACAGCCACGACCATGCTCACCCACATACCCACTCGCATGTTCCGGCGGACGGGATCAAGCTGAGCAACCTGCTGGCGCTGGGGGTATCGGGCGGGCTGGTGCCCTGTCCCGAAGCGTTGGGGATCATGGTGATCGCCATCGGCATCAACCGGGCGGTGCTGGGCCTGGGCCTGATCGTCTCCTTCAGCGTCGGCTTGGCGGTGGTGCTGATCACGCTGGGCCTGCTACTGGTGCGTGCCCGTGGGCTGGTCGAACGCTTCAGCGGGCGCGGCGGACGCTGGCAGCGCGTCTTGCCCCTCGCCAGCGCCGTGATCGTCACCCTGCTGGGCGTGGGTATCGCCGTCGGCGGCATCCTGACGGTCCTGACGCGCAGTTGAGCGTAGGGGTCAGGGACGGTGGTTAGTGGTTAGTGGTTAGTGGTTAGTGGTTAGTGGTTAGTGATTGATCCCTGATCCCGCGTACTGACCCCTGACCCCTGATCACTGCCCACTCGTCCGCCGCGCCCGCAGCCAGTCCACCGTATCGGGGGGCACATCCGCCCGCACGCCGAGCGTGCCGTGGTCCTTGATCGGGCGGCCATGATAGTCGCTGCCGCCGGTGGGCACCAGATCGAAGCGGGCGGCCAGCGCGACCAACCGGGCGACCGTCTCCGGCGGGTACTCGCCGTAGTACGTTTCTAGCCCGGCCAGGCCCAGCGGCACCAGGGTCGTTAGCAGCGCCTCCAGGTCGGGGATGCGGGCCGGGTGGGCCACGCTGACCACGCCGCCTGCCTGGGCCACCAGGGCGATCACTTCGGGCGGGCTGATCCGGGCACGGGGCACATAGGCCGGGCCGCCCCAGCCGATATAGCGGGCGAAGGCGTCGTCGGTATCGGTCGCCCACCCGCCCTCGATTAATGCCTGGGCCACATGAGGTCGCCCCACCGAGCCGCTCCCGGCGATGGTCTGCACCCGGTCCCAGGTGACGGGCACCCCTAGCATGTTCAGCCGGGCCACCATCTCGCGCCCGCGTTCGCGCCGGGCCACCCGCAGCTCGTGCAGCTTGGCCGTCAGCGCCGGGTGAGTCTCCTCAAACAGGTAGGCGAGCATATGCACCTCGCCGTCGCCCAGTTCGCAGCCGAACTCGCAGCCGGGGATGATCGTGATGCCCCGCGGCGCGGCGGCGGTGCGCGCTTCGGGCAGGCCGTTCACCGTGTCGTGGTCGGTGATCGCCAGGGTGGTGATCCCCGCCGCGTGGGCCTGGGCCACCAGCGCCGCCGGGGTGAGCGCCCCGTCCGAGGCGGTGGTGTGGCAGTGTAATTCGATACCGGGCATAGCGTGGCTGGCTCCTTGTGTGGGGGAGGGGGTTGGCCGATGATTGAGGCCGCCGGGCGGGCACAAAAAGGCCCCGGACTGCGGCGTGTTGCACGTCGCCGCGAGCCGGGGCCTGATCAGGCGGAAAATGGGGCACCCTGGTCGCACAGGTGCGGGGCGGGGGATCTCTCCGTGTTGCATCTCTCCCTGTTCGCGGGGGACTAGCTGCGCGACTCGATGACCAACCGGATGGCGGTGCGCTCTTCGTTGGCGATGGTCACATCGATGAAGGCGGGGACACAGACGATGTCGATGCCGTTCGGGGCCAGGTAATCGCGGGCGATGGCGACCGCTTTAATTGCCTGGTTGGTGGCACCGGCGCCGATGGCCTGGACTTCGGCGCGTCCGTGGTGGCGAATCACCCCGGCAATTGCTCCGGCGACCGCGCTGGGCCGCGAGTGCGCCGAGACCTTCAAGACTTCTTCGCCGTTCTCAGGGGTCGGGACAGGATCGCTGTCGGGCGCGGGGAGCGCGGCGGCAAGAGTTGGGCTGCGGTCGAGTTCGTAGACTTCCATGACAGATGCCTCCTGGACGACGGGGTGGTCCCTCTGAGTTGCGATGTCGGGTTCCGGAGGGTAGCGAACGTCCGACGTGATTTTAATGGCGCTTAGTTCGAGTTCATCATATGTGCGGCCCATAAAGCGGGGTGCCTCCTTTTGGCGGGTGCGTCGGGGATGGGCGGGAGGGGGGGAGGGCGGCGCGCCACCAAATAGGCCGGTGGCACGCCGGAGGGTCCCACCGCGCCCGCTGGCAGGCTACTTGGCGTAGTCTACCGCGCGGGTTTCGCGGATGACGGTCACTTTGATCTGCCCTGGATACTCCAGGGTCTCTTCAATCTTTTTGACGATGTCACGGGCCAGGCGCATCGCCCCCAGGTCGTCTACACTGTCGGGCTTGACCATGATGCGGACCTCGCGGCCCGCCTGGATGGCATAGCAGCGCTCGACTCCATCAAACGAATTTGCGACCCCTTCCAAGGCTTCCAGCCGCTTGATGTAGTTTTCGACACTATCACGACGCGCCCCAGGCCGTCCGCCGGATAAGGCATCTGCCGCTTGCACGATCCAGGATTCGACCGTGAGCGGTTCTTCCTCATGGTGGTGCGAGGCGATGGCGTGGACGATTTTGGCCGACCGGCCCAGCCGCCGGGCGATGTCGGCACCGATCAGGGCGTGCGGACCTTCGACCTCGTGGTCCACCGCCTTACCGATGTCGTGCAACAGCGCCGCCGTTTTCGCCACGTTCACATCGGCCCCTATTTCGGCGGCCATGACCGCCGCAATCTTCGATGATTCGATGGCGTGCTGAAGCTGGTTCTGCCCATAGCTGGTGCGGAAGCTAAGCCGCCCCAGCAGCTTGATCAGGTCCGGGTGCAACCCCGGCACGTTCGCTTCCACCGCGGCCCGTTCACCGGCTTCTCGGATCGCGATGTCCACTTCCTGTTGGGATTTCTCGACCACTTCCTCGATACGGGCGGGGTGAATGCGCCCGTCCGCGATCAGCTTTTGCAAGGACCGGCGCGCCACTTCGCGGCGTACCGGGTCAAACCCGCTGAGGGTAATCGATTCGGGGGTCTCATCGATGATCAGATCGACCCCGGTCGCTTTTTCCAGCGCCCGGATGTTGCGCCCTTCGCGCCCGATGATACGTCCCTTCATCTCTTCGCTGGGGAGCGGCACCGCCGTAACGGTGATTTCCGGGACATAATCGGACGCCGCACGGGCGATGGCGATAGAGAGGACTTTGCGTCCGCGGCTTTCCGCCTCATCCATGATCGTTTGTTCAACTTCACGGGCGCGGCGGTTTGCGTCCTGGGTGACCTCTTGCTCGATGTCTTGCAAGAGGAGCGCTTTGGCCGCATCTTGGCTGAGGCCGGCGATGCGTTCAAGTTCCTTCAGATGTTCATCGTGGGCACGGTCCAACTGTGACCGCAACTGGTCGGCTTCTTTTTCCCGGTTCTGCAACTTGCGGTCGCGGGTTTCCAGTTGCTCGATTTTGCGGTCCATGGACTCTTCTTTTTGCCGCACCCGGCTTTCCAAACGCGCGATCTCGGCGCGTTGTTCGCGGTGCTCCGTCTCCAGAGCGGTGCGTAGCCGGATTTGTTCGTCGCGGGCTTCGAGAATCAGCACCTTTTGCTGGGTGCGGGCGTCTTCGACGATGCGCTCGGCTTCATCTTTGGCCCGACCCAACCGTTCCACCGCTTCGGTTTCCGCCTGCACATGCTGGCGGCGCGCGGCCTGGAGCTGATTATACAGATAGATGGCAGTCACAACCCACAGGACGAGGAGAACCACGTCCAGCAGCACCGCTAGCCATCCCAGAGTTTCTGACATGAACAGCTACCTCCTATTCGTTTTTTAAGGTACCCGAACGCAGGCTAGTATGGACACGCAGGGACGCGGCCCTGCCAGAATTCATGCGTTAGGTCGCCCCCACGGGGCGCTTCCAATTGGGTACTATGATATACCCAATACCCCCCCTTGTCAAGAGGGAATGTGCAGACGGGCTGAACAGTAGTGCATTTCCGCCGGGTCTGCGCCTGGGACGGGGGTGGATCTGCCGACCCTGGCCCCGCTGGTGAACCAATTCTTGACCTGTGCGGTATAGTTATAGGGGGTTTCTGCCCCCCGTCGCTGACTCAACCTCAACGAGGATCTTATGACCCCGCCGCAGCCTTCCACAGCCTCCCCACCCGCGCCCCCGCCGTCCCCTGAGACGGCCTTTTCGTCGTCCCCGGTCCCCGCCGACGCAGAACTGGACGCCGCCCTGCAACAGATCGTCGGGGAGCTATGCGACCTGCTAGGGGCGGAACGGGGCACGCTCTATCTGGTGGATGAGCGAACCGAGACGGTCGAGCCACGCTATACCTATGTGTCCCAGGATGGGCGGTTGTACGTGCCTTCCTCCGGCCCGATCAAAGCCGGGACCGCGCAGATTTGGGCGCAACTGGCGGGCACCTTGCAACCGATGATCATCGCAGATGCCCAGCATGATCCCCTGATTACCAACCAGGAGCGGATGTGCGAACTGGGCATCGTCTCGATCCTCGAAGTGCCGCTGGTGGTGGGGGCGCGGGTGATTGGGCTGGTGGCGCTGGGGCGGCGGGTGACCGACCCCGAATTCAACGATGCCGCCTTGCGGGTCGCCAAGAGCTTTGCCACCCAGGCCGCGCTGGCGATCGAGAACGCCCGGCTGCACCGCCGCGCCGCCAAGCAGGCCGAGCAGTTGGCCCTGGTCAACGAGGTGGGTCGCCGCATCCACGCCATCCTTGACCCCGAACCGCTGCTGGACGAACTGGCCGCGCTGATCACCACCAGCTTCCACTATTATTACACGGCGATCTGCCTGGTCGAAGGCGAGACGCTGGTGGTGCGGGCGGCCCACAGCGCCGCTGTCGGGCGCGATGCCCGGCTGATCGGGCTGCCGCTGCCGGTGGACGGCCCCAGCCTGGCCGGGTGGGTCACCCGCCACAATCGCCCGCTCCTCGTGCCCGATGTGCGCGAGCACCCCGACTATTTCACCACCGAGGGTTTGCCCGAAGCGGGGTCGGCCCTGGCCGTGCCGCTGCCCGCCTGGGATGGCGTGCGTGGCGCGCTGGTGGTCGAGGCCACCGAGTGCGACGGGTTTGACGATGGGGATGTGACCCTGATGGAGGCGCTGGCCGGGCAGATCACCGTGGCGCTGGCGAACGCGAGCCTCTATCGCCAGGCCGCCGACCGCACCGCCGCCCTGACCAGGGCCAACGCCCGGCTGGCCGAACTCGACAAGCTGAAGTCCGATTTCGTCTCGATGGTCTCGCACGAGCTACGCACC
>JBBSEL010000350.1:0-5172 GCA_038239755.1 Chloroflexia bacterium
ACGGCTCAAACGGGCCGCCGCAGGGGTAGCCGCCGATGACCCCTTGCCCCGCCAGTTGCTCGATCGGGGTGTAGAAGGTGCTGCCGGGGGCCACGTCCTCGAACGTTTGCCCGCTCACCGGGCCGATCAGCCCCGCCGCGCTGGCGATGATCTTGGCGAGTTGCCCCCGCGTCACGTTGTTATTGGGCCGGTAGTAAAGGCCGGGGCACGGCTCGCCCGGCCCGCCGCACGGGTACCCGCCGACGATGCCCCGGCACGCCAGGCAGCGGATGTACTCATAGAACGTGCTGCCGGACGGCACGTCTACGAACTGCACCGGGCACATCGTCGCCGTGGCCGTGACCGTGGCGCTCGGCCCTGGTGTGCTGGTGCGGGGCACCGTGGCGGTCGGGGACGCTCCCAGCCCGGCAATGACCCCTTGCCAGGTGAGGCGGTCGGTGCTGGTTGATGCACAGCTATCCATCACATATTTGATTTCCCAGATGTCCCCGGTGTAGGTGGTGGGTATGGTCACGCCTAGCGTCACCCACTGCCCGTTGTAGGGCTGGCGGCGGGGGTCGCCTATCGGATAGGCGGTGTCGGTCGTCACCAGATCCGTCAAGATCGTGCCGGTCCAGTTCAAGTCAAACGGGACCGGGGTGGTGGGATCGCTAATCTGGACCAACTCGATGCGTGTATTGCACGCCTCATCCCCCGGATCATAGAACTGGAAGCCGATCCGCGCCCCGGCATATTCAGAGCCGATCAGCGTCAGCGGCCAACGGATATCCCCGTTCGTCACCAGGCGAATGTTGTTCAGACGCGATGCCTTGTCCAGCGGACTGATCGTCTCCCGATTATCCGGTTGGCGCGGGCCACCCAGCGCCAGGGCATACTGGTTCGCGCCGTCCCCATAGGTACCGCTGCTGTTCAAGTCGTCAGTGTAGACCTGGAGCCGGAAGTTCCCGATGTCGGCCAGGGCTGCGGGCAGTGTGCCCACCAGGAACCACTTGTTATGATAGGCGGTCGTACCGTCATCCTGGAACGAGATCGGCGGGCCGAGCGGTATATCGTCATCATAGTAACCAGGGGTGTTGTCGGGCTGGTAAAGCTGGAAGTAGGTGCGGTAGCGGAAGCGATTCGTAATTGGCGCACAGCTCTCGGTGTCGCCGGTATCGAGGCTTGAGCCACCCACCCCTTGCCGGTAATACTGGGCCGGGTCATAAACATACAGGTTGATGTCCCCCCCCACCGCGTCCACTGTTACCGCATAGTTATACCCGGCATTCGGATTGGGAGCCGCCACATAGGCGGGATTCGGCGTGGCGGTGTTCAGTTGTTGAGTGGAGCAGTCAAAGCCCGTTTCGCTGTCGATGTACTTAGTGTTGTACGGATCCCCATTGCGGTTATCCGAGCCAGGGCCGTCAATCGACGCCCAGAATTTTTCATTACCGAGTTGGCAGTTAGGGCAATTGCCCGGCCCCGGCCCGTTGCCCACCGCAATCGGCGTGGGATTACCGATCCCGTACGACGTACAACTGAGGCAGTCAATTGGTAGCAAAGGCAGCGTCGGCGTGGCCGTCGGTGTCATGGTGGGAGGCGTTAGATTGGGCGTGTTCGTCGGCGTGTTCGTCGGGGTGAACGTCGGCGTGTTGGTCGGCGTGTTGGTCGGCGTGTTGGTCGCCGTCAGCGTGATGGTCGGCGTGGAGGTAGCCGTAGCGGTAGGCGTGCCGGTCGGCAGCGGGGTGGACGGCGTGGCCGTGGCGGTCGGTGCCCCCGCCGGGCGACCATAGAAGGCTTGCCAGGTGATCCGGTCGGTACTGCTACCCCCACAGCCGGCCATTGTATATTTGAGCTGCCAGTAATCATCCGTGTAGTTGGCGGGCAGGGTCACCCCCAGCGTCACCCACTGCCCGTTGTAGGGCTGGCGACGCGGGTCACCGGGCGGGTAACTGGTGTCCGTGGTCAGCAAGCTGGTCGTCATGACCCCGGTCCAGTTAAAGTCGAACGGCACCGGATTCACCGGATCGCTCTCACGGAACAGTTGGATCGACGTGGCACACGTCGCATCGCCTAGATCATAAAACATAAAACTGATCGGCTCACCGGCATGGTCGCTGCCGATCCGGGCGATATACCAGGTGGCTTCAGAACCGGATGCCTGGCGAAGATTGACAAAGAGGGATCCTGGCCCCAGCGTCGAGATCGTCTCATCATTCGCGGGCGCTCGTGGGCCACCCAGAGCAAGCGCAAACTGGTTGGCCCCCATCCCATAGACTCCACTGCTATCCAAGTCGTCGGTGGTGACCTGGAGCCGGAAGCGACCATTAGCAGCCAGCCCAGCGGGCAGCGTCCCCACCAGGAACCATTTGTTATGGCTGGCCGGGGTCCCATCATCCTGGAACGAGACCGGGGGGCCGAGCGGCACATCATCATCGAACCGATAGGGGGTGTTATCGGGCTGCCAGATCTGGAAGTATGTGCGGTAGCGGTAGCGGGTGGTAAAGGACCCACAGTTTTGCACGTCGCCGGTATCGAGGTCTGTACCGTTTACACCCTGGCGATAATATTGAGCCGGATCGTAAACATACAGGCCCAAGTCCCCTTGCGCCGGATCTACGTGTACCGCATAGTTATACCCGGCATCAGGATGGGGAGCGGCCACATAAGCGGGATTGGGGGTGGCGGTATTCACCTGATAGGTGGTGCAGTTAAAGCCCGTTTCGCTGTTGATATACTTTGTATTGTACGGATCCCCGCTGCGATTATCCGTGCCGGGGCCGTCAATCGAGGCCCAAAACCTCTGATTCTGGAGGACACAGTTGGGACAATTGCCCGGCCCCGGCCCCTGACCCACCGCAATAGGCGTGGGATTACCGATCCCGTATGCCGTGCAAGTGGGGCAACTGAGATCAATCCAGGGAACGGTGGGGGTTGTGGCCGTCACCGCAGGCGACGGCGTACTGGTGGGTGAGGCGGTGCTGGTAGGCGGCGGCGTAGGTGTGTACGTCGCTGTATCCGTCGGCACAGGGGTTTCCGTTTCTGTTTCGGTGGGCGGTGGCAGGTTTGGCACCACCAGTTGCCAGAGGGTGCGGTCGGTGCTGGTCGTGGCACAGCCCGCCATCACATATTTGATTTGCCAGAGATCATCGGTATAGTCGGCGGGCAGCGTTATCCCCAGCGTCACCCATTGGCCCTTATACGGCCAGCGGCGATAATCGCCCGGTGGGTAGTTCGCGTCGGTCGTCACCAGACTCGTTTGGAACACATGAGTCCAATTCAGGTCGAACAGGATCGGCGTGTTGGGGGCACTCGCCCGCACAACCTGGAGCGCAGTGTCGCAGCTTGTATCGCCGGGGTCGTACAACATCAGGCTGATTCGTTCGCCCGCATGGCTGCTATCGATCTGGGCCAGGTCCCAGCGGGCGTCGGTCGGAGTGGGGGCCGCCCGCATATTGTTCAGCCGCGACATGGTGAGGGCACCGTAAATATGCTCGTTGGCCGTCGGGGCACGCGGCCCGCCGAGCGCCAGCGCGAACTGATTAGAGCCAGCCCCATAGGTTCCTTGCGCGTTCCGGTCGTCGGTGTAGACCTGAAGCCGGAACGGCCCCCCGCCTGCCAGGGCGGCAGGCAGAGCACCCAGCGAGAACCACTTGTCATGGGGGGCGGGGGTGCCATCATCCTCGAAGGACAGTGGCGGCCCCAAGGGCACGTCGTCAAGGTAATTATCCGGGGTACTATCTGGTTGGTAGAGTTGATAATAGGTGCGGAAACGATAGCGCCCATTAGCGGTCGGGGCGCAGAGTTCGGTATCTCCGGTATCGGCGTCCGTTCCCCCTACCCCGCTCCGATAATACTGCGCCGGGTCGTAGACATAGACGTTCAGATCACCCGCCGCCGCGTCCACCGGGATCACATAGCTATAGCCCGCACGGGGGTCCGGACCGGTGATATAGGCTTGATTTATGAGGTATTGGTTCAGTTGATTATTGCTACAGGTAAACCCATCGAGGCTCTGCAAAAACCGGGTGTTGTACGGCTCCCCATCACGGTTGTCCGAGCCAGGCCCGTCAATCGCCGCCCAGAACGCCTGATTCACGAGGGGACAATTGGGGCAATTCCCCGGCCCCGGCCCGCCACCTACTCCGACCGGGGTGAGGTTGCCCACGCCAAACCCTGGCCCCGCTCCACCCAGATAGACATATGGGGGCGTGGCCGTCGGGGTGATCGCCCCGGCGGGTGGGGCGGCGGGGCGACCCACGACTCCCTGCGCCCCGGTCGAGGGGGTGGACCCCAGCAGCAACAGGGCAAAGGCCCCTAGCAGCAGGGCCAGGCCAGCGAATTTACGCATCAAAGCTCCCTCCGTGATCAGGCGGCGACGAGTCTGAGGGTCCCGGCCACGCTGGGGACACGTGGCTTCAACAACAGGCGGCTACCGGGCCTGCGTTTCACAACAAATCAATTGCCCGCCAATTATAGCGCGAAAAAGCGTCGAATACAAGATGGATTCACGATACAAATATTCAGCACACGATTCTAACAGGTGCCTGGGCAGGCACCCTTTCCCCACCGGATCAGCCGTGCCGGACCAAACGGAAAGCGCCGCACGTTTCCATGCGGCGCTGGGAGGCGAGGGGGCGGGGCGGACCCTCAGCCGCCGTCGCTGCCGGTGCCCGGCCCCACCTTGTAGCCCAATTCCGCGTCTTGCGGCGAGCCGTGGGGATCTTCATTCAGGAGGCGATTCTCGTCGGGGTGGGCGGCGCGCCATTCGCGGAACCAGGCTACGGCGCGGGGGATACCCTCTTCCAGCGGCACACGAGGAGTGTAGCCTAGCAGGTCGTGCGCCTTCTGGATATCGGCCACATAGCGGGTCACCTCGCCCAGCAGCGACGGAGCCAGGGTCATCTGCGGCGCTATCCCCAGCGTCTCCCCGATCAGTTCGGCCACCCGCACCAGCGTGTTACCCTGTCCATAGGCCAGGTTGATCGTTTCGTTCTGCACCCGCCCCTCGGCCAACGCATGGACCCCCGCCGTGATCCCCTCCACGCAGTCGTCCACATAGGTGAAGTCGAGCACCTTGTCCGTGCCGCCAAAGACGGTGATCGGCTCCTCGCGGGCGATCTTGTGGATGAACAGCGGGATCACCCGCACCATCCGGGTCAGGTCATTATCATAACGCCCGTAGACGTTGCT
>JBBSEL010000351.1:0-5162 GCA_038239755.1 Chloroflexia bacterium
ACTTTTTCCTGACCTCCCGCCCCTTCGGCCAGTTCGACCGCTATGCCATCTCCGGCGCGGTGTTGTTCTGACGAGTGGTCAGTGGTCAGTAGTCGGTGGTCAGTGGTCAGTGGTCAGTGGTCAGAACATGATAGCTTGTGGTGTTTAGAAGCGAAAGAGCCAGTGACTCTATATGAGTTACTGGCTCTTTCGCTTATCATTTCCGGACCACTGACCACTGACCACTGACCACTCGTCACACTTCGACGGCGGGGGTGGCGCGGGGGCGGCGACCTCGGCGGGCGGGGGTCGCGTCTGCGGTGGGTAGCGCGCCTGCGGGGGCGGTGGCGGGGCGCCGAGGACGGCGGACCACTGAAGGTGGGCTGCTGGTCGGGGCGGTCGCGACATCGGCGGCGGTGGTCGGAGCGGAAGCCGGAGCCGCCGGGGCGGTGGTGTCCCGCCCGGCGCGGGCCTGGCGGCGTTCGCCGCTGGTGGCCGGTTGCCGGGTGTAACCGGGCTGGTCGGGCGGGGTGAGGCCGCCCGATCCCGGGGTGGCAGTGCCTGCGGCCCGGTAGGCTTGTTCGTAGCGTTGCGCCGCCTCGTCGGGGCGCCCTTGCCCCTGCAACAGGCGGGCGTAGTTGAACAGCACCTCGCTCAACTGGCTGCGCTGCGGGCTGTTTTCCAGGGCGGTGACCGCGTGCTGGTAGTGGGTGAACGCTGTCGCGTGGTCGCCGCCCGCAGCGGCCACCTGTGCGGCTTGCTGGAGCGCCTGCCCCAACAGCCGGGGCTGCTTGGCCCGGCGGGCCAGATCGACCGCAGCGGTGGCGGCAGTATGGGCTTCGGCAGCGCGTCCCCGGCGCAGCGCCACATCGGCCAGCGCGTGCTGGATCGTGGCCTGGAGCGTCGGATCATCGCTGGCTTCACTCAGCGCCGCTTGCAACTGGCGCTGCGCCTCGTCCAGGCTGTCCAGGTCGAGGAGGATGAGCGCGTAGTTGACTCGCGCCTGGGGCAAGAGCCGCCGTCCCAGCGCCTTGCGCTGCGCTTCGGCCTGTCCGGCTTCGCCTTCGTACAGTTCGATGGCGCGCTGAGCATAGGTGCGGGCCTGGGGCAGATCGCCCAGCCGCAACGCCGTCACCGATAGGCCCCAGGCGAGGGTCGCCACGCGGGCCGGGCTGACCTTGCCTTCGTAGCGCCGGGCGGCATCTTTGTAGACCTCGTTGGCCTGGGCATGATCGCCCAGCGCCAAATGATCCGCCGCGAGTTCCGCCGCAATCATTGCCTGGAACTCCGGGTCGCCGACCATGCCCTCCTGGGCCGCCCGGTAGGCCCGGCGGTGAAATTCGAGGCCCATCGCCGGGCGACCCTGCTGGCGGTGTGCCCAGCCAATCAGCCCGGCCACCCGCGTCGCAGCCTCGCTGTTGTGCAACTGGCGAGCCAGGGCCATCGCCCGATCCAGGTCGGGCATGGCCCGTGGCGCGTCCAGCCGTTGCAGGTGGGCCAACCCCCGCAGGTAATAGAAGCGAAGCCGCTCTGGTAAGCGCAACTCCTCTGGCTCCAGCGCCCGGAGCGAACGCAACCCCGTCTTGGTGCGTTCGCTCTCAATCTGGCGCTGCGCTTTACGCAGGGTCCCTGTTACATCAATATAATCGTCTTTAGGCATGTGCGCCATCCTCCCGTCTATGGCATTTGCACAAAATTATCAGGGGTCATGAAGCGCGTAGCAGGGTTGGGCAAAGACAGACGTTTCACCAGAGGCCGTGCTAGTCCCCCGACTTACACTCCGGTAGTACATCCGCCTGGCCGGTGCTGCTAGGATCGGGATGTTGTGGTTCATCCCGGTGCGGTCCATGACTATAATTGCTCAGTCAAAATATTCACGAAAAATATCAAAGGTTTATATTGTCAGGTCAGCCCCCTTTCTCGCCGCCGAGAGTAGTATCGTTTCTGAATCCATCCAATTAAGGTTGGGTAATATTATAATTTACCCCACCTGTTTTCAACGGTATCACTATCATATACGCATGAATGATTAACTCTGGATTTATATCCAAACAAATTACCTTTTTTGCATCATAACACAGATAAAAACACCTGTCAAGCCAAAAAGCCACTACAAATTATAATAATGAGGAGATTTGATGAAGAAACCTTTTGAATGTCGGTTATTCCAGCGAGGAGAGGAGTGCCGGGCCATCTTCGTTGCGGGCCAGAGCCGCGATTCGCCCGGCCAACGTGGCGGCGGCATCTTCCAATGTGGCGGTGGTGGGGGTGCCCAGATCGAGGGTTAAAACTTTCAGCCGCTTGGCGGTGCCGCGCAGGCGCACCTCGGCTTCTTCCGTGGGGCTGAAACGGGGGTAAACTAATACGCCTTGTTGCAGGCCATAGCGGTCCATGTAGGCGCTGACCTGATACAGATCGGTGTTCAGGTCGCTGTCATGAAGCGTGCTGAGCCGTCGGTATTTGGCGTCAAGCACCAGCACCGGGGCATCGCCGTCGGTGGGGTAGACCAGCACATCGGGACGGATACCGACGCGGGCGGCTTCGTCCAGGTAGTCGCGCCGCTGAGCCACGATGCGGAATCCGGCGGGGGCCAAATGTTCGCGCAACCGAACGGTGAGAAACCGCTCAAAAAGGCGTGGCATTTCTACTAAAAATGAGGCGAACGGATTCGCCCCGGCCTGTTCCACCAGGCTGAGGTGGTGCAGGGCGAGGCGGCACAGCCCCAGCACCGGGGCGTAGGCCACGTTCAGGCGATGAAGGGTCAGCCGTTCCAGCGCCAGCAACGCCTGGCCCCGGCTCAGCGGCGTGACCTCGGCAAAGCGGCGCAGCAGGGCGCGGACGTGGCGGATCAGCGGCCCCTCGGCCAGCGGCGAGAGCAGTGCCGGGAGCGCCCGCAGGGTGGCAGCGATGATCCGGTTTTCGGCGGTGTCGGGTGTGCGCTCGGCGTAGACGCAGACATGGCGGTGGCGTAGATCGCCGTGACGGCGCAACTGGGCGGGCAGGTTGATCCGGCCCCGGATAAAGGGCAGGTCGTCCTCCCGCTCCTCGTAGCCCTGATACAACCCGGCGCGCAGCAATTCCTCCACCTGGCGCACCAGCGTCGCCAGGACAAAGGGGTAAATTTCGGGGTCGGGGGCCAGTTCGGCGGGCGGGGGCTGGAAGCGGGCCAGGTCGGCGGCCACGGCCAGCATGTGGAACAGGTGGCGCACGCCCACCTTCGGCTCGATCACCAGCAGCCCGCCGCCCGGCAGCCCGATCCGCCCGACGTGCTGCCGCGCCGTGATCCGGTAGAGGCCGGGCTGCGCGGTGGCGACGATCTCCAGTTGCCGGGGGTAGCGGGTGGTCAGCAGGGCATGGGCCGCCGGGGAGAGCGCGAGTTCGCGGCTCTCGAATTCGTGGAGGATGATCGTGCCGGGGCGTTCGGGGGTGGGATCCATAGGGTGTCTGCGGAGTCTAGCGCCCGAACCGGGCCGCGTGCCGGGCGATTTTGGGGGTGAAGGCGTACCCGTCGAACACGGCCAGCCCCTCGTCGGGCAAGAGCGGCCCGACGATCTCGATCTGGGGCGGGTGCAGAATTTCGGTGCAGGCGAGCTTGGGCCGCCCGCCGCTGCGGGTTTGCAGCGCCGCCTGGGAGATGCTGTAGACCAGCCGCGAAATGCGTGCCCAGTGGATCGCCCCGGCACACATCGGGCACGGCTCGGTGCTGGCGTAGAGGCTGGTGCCCGCCAGCGAAAAGATCTGCTGGGCGCGGCAATACTCGCTGATGATGCTCAATTCGGCGTGGAACGTCGGGTCGGACGCGGCGACGCTGCGATCCATCGTCTGGTGGAGGATCACGCCGTCGCGCACCAGCACCGCCCCGAACGGGTCCGCGCCCTGTTCGCGGGCCTGGCGGGCCAGGGCAATCGCCAGGCGGAGAAAATATTCGTCCTGCGTTTCCATCCGTATGCTCCTGCGCCCCGGCACTGCCTCACAGCCGATAGCGCAACGTCGCCTCCAATTGCTGCATCTGGGCGGCCTGCGGGAGGCGTTTCATCACTGCGTCGCGCACCCGGCAGGCGACCGGGTTGGCCCACTGCCCCACCTCGCCGATGCGGCGCGAGGCCAGGGTGATCCCGTTGGCGCGCTTCACCCGCCGGGCCTCGTAGCGCCGCAGGGCCGCGCCCACGTCGGGCGACACCCGCAGCGCCTGGGCCAGCACGACCGAGTCTTCCAACGCCTGGCACGCGCCCTGAGCCAGGTTCGGGGTGGTGGGGTGGGCAGCGTCGCCCAGCAACGTCACCCGGCCCCGGCTCCAGGTCCGCAGCGGCGGGCGGTCGTAAATATCGTTGCGCAAGATCGCCGCTTCGGGCGTGGCTGCGATGACGGCGGGGATCGGCGTGTGCCAATCGTGGAAGTGGCTCAGCACCTCTTGCTTGCGGCCCCTCGGCGCGTCGGTGCCACCCTCCGGTGCGTTGATCGTGCCGTACCAGTAGACGCGGGTGCGGTCCACATGGGCCAGGCCGAAGCGCGCCCCACAGCCCCACGTCTCAAACCCGGTGCCGGGGTCGCCCAGCCCTGCGCCGCTGGCGATGCCGCGCCAGGCGGTATACCCGGCGTAGCGCGGGGGCTGATCGCCGAACAGTTGCGCCCGCACGACCGAATGGAGGCCGTCGGCCCCGATGAGCAGGTCGGCTTGCACCTCGCGGCCATCGGCAAAGCGCGCCGTCACGCCCCCGCCGTCCTGCCGGAAGCCGGTGCAGCTTGCGCCGAGGTGGACCCGTTCCGGGCCGAGGGCATGGAGCAGCACCGTCTGTACATCGGCGCGGTGGGCCACCACCACCGGGGCACCAAACCGCCGCTGCACCTCGCGCATCGACGTTTCGCTCAGGATCTCGCCGCGCCAGGTGGTGATCCGGCCCCGCCTTTCCGGCAGGCAGATCGCACGGATCGCGTCGATCAGGTCCAGGCGATAGAGCGCGTTGAGCGCGTTGGGCCACAGGGCGATGCCCGCCCCCACCTCACGGATCGTCGGCGTGCGCTCATAAACCGCCACCTCCACCCCGATCCGCCGCAGCGCCACCCCCACCGCCAGCCCGCCAATCCCCCCGCCAATCACCACCGCCCGCCGTATCGCCGCCATTGCCCCTCCTCTTTATGAACATCACGCATCACTCATAACACTTCACGTTTCACGTTTCACG
>JBBSEL010000352.1:0-5144 GCA_038239755.1 Chloroflexia bacterium
TAGAGAGGGGTCATGATGGAAACCGAAGCTAAATTTATCGTACCGGACGCGGCGACGTTTGACCGCATCCGGGCGACCGCGCAATTTGATCGCTACACCCGCACCGAGGAGCAGGTGAAACAGGTCCACGACCGCTATGTGGATACCGCAGATCACCAATTCTATGCCCATCAATACTATGCCCGCCTGCGCGCCAGTAACGGCGCGTTGATGGTGACGCTCAAAAGCCTGGGCGGGACGACCGAAGGCGCGGTCCACGCCCGCGACGAGTACCAGACCGAAGTGCCCGGCTTGAGCGTGAGCGCCTGGCCCAGCGGGGACACCCGCCATCTGGCCGAGGAGATCGCCGGGGATGCCCCGCTGACCGATCTGGTGACGCTCGATCAGACCCGCCACGTCTCGATCCTGCGCGACGGCGACCGCGAAGTGGCCGAACTGAGCCTGGACGAAGTGGTGATCACCGGGCCAATAGGGCCGCAACGCGCCTATGAGCTGGAAGCCGAATTGCGCCCCGACGGCACCGCCGCCGACCTGGCGGCGCTGGTCAAGGTCTTCAGCGAGGAGTACGATCTGGCCCCGCAGCCACACTCCAAGTTCGAGCGTGCCCTGGCCCTGGCGGGCATCCGGCCTGACGCGGCCCCCGCGGCCCCTGCGACCAACGGCCACTCGACCGGTACGCCGACGCAGACTCTCTCCGCCGACGCAGAGCCGCCCAAACGGGACACGGTGCTAGCCACCGACAGCATCGCGGTTGCCGGGCGCAAGGTGCTGCACAAGCAACTGGGCGCGCTGGAGAAGAACGAAGACGGGGTCCAGGTCGGGGCTGATGCCGAGGCGGTCCACGATATGCGGGTCGCCACCCGGCGGATGCGCGCCGCCCTGCGCCTGATGGAAGACTACGAAAGCGGGCGGACGTTCGACCGGGTGCGTCGGGGGGCACGCGACCTCGCCCAGACCCTCGGCGCGGTGCGCGACCTCGACGTGCTGATCGAACACGCCCATGACTTCCGTATCACCCTCCCCGCCGATCAGCAGCCCGACCTCGACGGCCTCCTCGCCGCCTGGGACAAAGCGCGCAGCCGCGCCAACAAGCACCTCCTGCGCCTGGTCGATTCCTCCACCTACCCCCGCTTCAAGGACCGCCTGTCCGCCCTGATCGCCGCCCCCGCCCCGCCCCCCGACGAGGCCGACGGCGCGGTACCCTATCAGGTCCGCCACGTCGCCGGCAGCGCCCTCTGGACACACTATGAAGCGGTACGCGCCTACGAGGGCGTTATAGACACCGTGACGGTTCCGCAATTGCACGCCCTGCGGATCGAGTGCAAGTACCTGCGCTATACGCTGGAGTTCTTCCGCGATGTGCTGGGGCCGGAGACGGCGGGGCTGATCGGGGAGGTGGTGACGGCGCAGGACCAGTTGGGGCAGATGCACGATGCCGATGTGGCGGCGGACCTGATCCAGACCTATATCACGGACACCTATCCGGCGCGCAAGAAGAAGGCGGCGCAACCCCCGGCAGGGCTGGCGGCGTATCTGGCTGCCCGACAGGCGACGGTACAGGAGATCGCCGCGCACTTTGCCGCGACGACCTGGGTGCGGCTGAACAGCACGGACCTGCGCGGGCGGCTGGCGACGCTCATCGCCGGGCTTTAGGGACAGCTTTTAAGCCCTTCGTTTTCCCATCGCTACCAATAACATCTAACATCCGGCCCGAACCCGTAGGTTCGGGCCGGATTGCTATCGCAGCGTGTCCGGCGGGTTAGTGCGGCGGAGGGGGGTCGTCGTCAGGATCGGGGTCGGGGTCCACGTCTTGAAAGCGGTAGCCGACGCCGGGTTCCGTTTGGATATAGGTCGGGCGTTGGGGGTGGTCTTCGATCTTGCCGCGCAACTGGCTGATGTAGACGCGCAAAAGCTGGGTCTCGCTGGTATACTCAGCCCCCCAGACGGCGTGCAGCAGCGTGCGGTGGGTAACGACCCTGCCCGCGTTGCTCATCAGTAATTCCAGCAAGTTGAATTCGGTGGGGCTGAGGTGGACCGGCGCGCCGCCCAGGGTCACGGTGTGGCCTTTGGAGTCGAGGGACAGGGCACCGACCACCAGGGGGCCGGAGGGGGTGACGGGGGGCGATTGGTGACGGTGACGGAGGGCGACCCGGATACGAGCCAGCAACTCGCCGATGCCGAACGGCTTGGTCAGGTAGTCATCGGCCCCGTTGTCGAGGGCCAGGATTTTGTCGCGCTCCCCGCCCCGCACCGAGAGCACGATCACCGGCACGGTGGTGATTTGGCGCAACTCGCCCAGGAGGCGCTGCCCGTCGATATCGGGCAACCCCAGATCGAGCAGGATCAGGTCGGGGCCGAACTCGGTCACCTGGGCCAGACCCTCGCTGCCGGTGGAGGCCAGGGCCACAGCGAAGCCGTGCCCCTGGAGCGACGGGCGCAAGGCCCGCCCGATGGCCGGTTCGTCATCCACGATCAAAATCCGGGTCTCACGCACCGGCGTTGCTCCTGGCCGGGATCGGTTCTGGCCGGTCGGCCTGCCATGCCGCCGGGGGAATCGGGAGGGTGAAGCTGATCTCTAGCCCCCCCGCCGGGAGGTCTTGCGCCATAATTTTGCCGCCGTGCGCCTCGATCAGCCCCTTGCTGATCGCCAGTCCCAGGCCCATCCCTTGCGGGCGGGTGAGACCGTCCACCCGGTAAAACTTGTCGAACAGGCGGGCCAGATGTTCCGGCGGCACCCCCGGCCCGCTGTCGGCCACACTGACCAGGATGGCCTCGTTCTGGCGGCCCGCAGTGATCCGAATGGCGGTCTCGAGTGGCGTGTACTTCAACGCATTCTCCAACACGTTCGTCATCACCTGATCGATCTCGGTGAAGTCGAGCGGGATCAGGGGCAGATCCGGTGCGATCTCCACCGTCACCTGATAGCGGGCGAGGCGCGACTCCAGCCGGGTGACCACGGCGGTGATCACCTCGTCAATACTATACCAATCTTTCTCCGGGTGCAAAGCGCCGCCCTCGATCCGCGACATATCGAGCAGGTTGCCGACGAGGCGGTTCAGGCGCTGGGCCTCTTCGTAGATCCCCTGGAGGAAGTCGCGCCGGGTTGCCTCCGGCCACTGCATTTCCGGCTCCAGCAGGCTGGTTACGGCGGCGATGATCGAGGCCAGCGGGGTCCGCAGATCATGCGACACGGCAGACATCAGCGCCGATTTTAGTTCGTCGGCCCGGTCCAGCAACTCGGCCCGTTGCGCCTCGCGCAAGAGCGTCAACCGGTCCAGGGCCACGGCGGTCTGGTCGGCAAAGGTCGCCAGCACGGTGTATTCCGGCATGGTGAGCGGCTGCTGGTCGGGCGGGTGGGCTACCCCCAGCACGCCCAGTGTTCGCCCCCCCGCCTGAAGCGGCACAAAGACCGTGCCGGTACTAGGGGTGGGGTCTCGGAAGCCGGGCGTGGTCAGCCTGCCCTGGCCCGCCGCGCTGCCGTGCCCGAACACCCAGTCGGCCAGCGCCTGCTCATCCCGGTTGAGCGGGCGCGCCTCGGTGGGAGCCTGAGCTTGCACCTGGAGGCGACCATCGGGGCCGGGCAGGAGGATCCAGCACGCCTGCACAGCAAAGACTTCGCTGATCTTCCGGGCGATGGCCGGGAGCGCATCTTCGGGGCGTTGGGTGCCGATGATCGCCTGGGTCAGTTCGTACAGCCGCGACACATCCTCGGCGCGGCGTTGCGCTTCGGCGGCCTGCTCGCGGGCATTGGCGATCAGCCAGCTCAGCAGGGCCGACACCCCCAGGAAGACAAACAGGGCCAGGATATTATATAGCTCGGCCACGCTGAAGTTGATATAGGGCGGCACCAGGAAGAAGTCGAACAGGGCGAAGCCGAGGCAGGAGGCGAGGATGCCCGCCCATCGCCCGGCCAGCACCGTGGCCCCGATGACGATGATCAGGTAGACCAGCCCGATATTGAGCAGGCCGATCACCTCGCGCAGCGGGATCAGGCCCGCCGTCACCAGCGCCAGCACCGCCCCGGTGAGGCCATAGCGCACCACCCGTGCGGAGAACGTATGCTCCCGATCCGCCGTGATTACCACATGGGTCAGCCGCCCGGCAGATTTTGGCGGGCGGGCGGGGGGCGCGGGACGGCGGGCAATCCGATCGCCGGGGCGCTGGCTCATCAAAAACCCCTTTCGTACAGAACAACGCTGTTGGGTTTACTATACCATATTATATTACCCCGCACCGCTGCACTGCCCGGCGTATATACGCCGGGGCGTGGCTTCTGTTGGCGTAGCGGCGCACCCATGTGTGCGCCTGGTCGGGCGTCCGCGATCTCCATGCCGACCATTTGTGGTGCCGCAAAATGGTCGGACACCCAACCAGGGCCGAGACACGGGTCGGCCCCTACCCGTGAGCATGTATAAACTCTGGCCTGACCCTATGAGCGTACATCCAACTTCGTGGATCGATCTTAGAGAGCCGCGCACAGTGAGAAGGCATCCCGATCTTGCCGTAGGGGCGAGCGGCGCTCGCCCTGTTGGGGATTCTTCACTGTTCCCGCCGCCAGAGGAAGGTCACGCCAACATCCCGGAAGCCCCAGCGAGGCGAGCGCCGCTCGCCCCTACAGCAACAATTCGGATAGGTCAACAGTTATGGCCCCTGATTTGGAGCGATTATAAAAGCAATTCAGCGCACGACTCTGCACCCATCGTGCTTCTTCTACTGCGTTCTGCGCATTTTCACGAATTTTGGCGCAAGGGCTTGACAAGGGGCGGGGGGATGTGGTATTATCTTGCAGATCAGAACAATTGAATATGCATGTGATGACGTGGATTAGTAGCAACGCGCAGGATTTCCAGCGAATCAGGGATAGTGTGAGCCTGAGAAGCTGCGCGAGGTGAACGCGCCACCGAGCATTTCGCCGAAGAAAGCCTCCAATGGCGGGGACAAGTAGGACGAACAGGATGGTTTCCTGGCACCGAACAACCAAGAGCGGTCACAGGCCAAAAATGTGACAAGTAGGGTGGCACCGCGGGAGCGCTGAGGCTCTCGTCCCTAGCAGGGGACGGGGCCTTTTTTGTTGCCTTCGTCCCTGTTGTGGACGTGGGTTATTTTTATGCCTACGTCCTGATGATGGACGTGGGCCGTTTTCA
>JBBSEL010000353.1:0-5140 GCA_038239755.1 Chloroflexia bacterium
CAAAACGCCCGGCCACGTTCCACTTCATCATGGGCACCTTCTTCATCGTGCCGCTGACGATTGCCAGCATCCTCCTGCGCAACTGGGGCGACGCGCCGCACACGTTCAGCTACGGACCGAGCACCTCCGCCTTCTATATCGCCATCGGCCTGAACCTGTTTATGAACCTGCTGCTGGTGTTCCAGGGCTGGCTCGGCGGGCATCTGGTCTATGTCCACGGCATCGGGGTGGAAAGCTCGGACAAGATCGACCCCATCGCTACGCAGGTCAGCAGCGACGCGGGCGCGACGGCCCGGCGCGATGCGCGGGTGTAGCGCCCCCGATCCGGCATAAGCAGGCACAACATGAAAGAGCGGAGCGCCGGGGCGTTCCGCTCTTTTGCTGCCCGGTTCAGGGCCTATCAACCGGGGGCACGGGGGCGATGGGCTGGTAATGGGGCGCGGGCTCGGCGAGGCGCAGATGGAGCGCCCAGCGTCCGGCAGGCGGCGCGGGCACCCGGGTGGTGAACGTGTGGGCACCCTGCGGCAGCGCCAGCGGCAGATCGAGATCGCAGCGCAGCGGCCACGTGCCTGCCGGGGGTGGGTCGCCCGCCTGCGCCCAGGCCGCTTCCAGGGCCAGGCGCGGCTGCAAACGGGTCAACAGGGGGTAGGTATAGATGTTGGTGATCGTGACCGTCAGCGGCACGGTCGGGCCGGGGGCGAGGTGGGGCGGCAAGGCCCCGGCCAGGCGCAAGCGGGCGGCATCGGGCAGCGGAGCCAGAGTATAGAGGGCATCCCCCCCGAACTCATCGCCATTGTCGGTGATCAGCCGGGCTTCGGCAATCGCAGCCAGCCGGGTCTGGATCCGCTGCCAGTGTGAGCGCTTGTAGGACGGGCTGTTGAAGACCATATAGCGCACGTCCAGGCTCTGCAAAATACCGATGTCCTGCGGGGTCACGTCCGCCGTAGAATCGAGCGCGTGGGCGATCTCGCTGTAGGTAGGCGGGATAAAGCTGCTGTAGCCGTTCAGCAGCGGGTGGCCGTGCGCGCCCTGGTAATACATGCGGGCGGTGGTCCGCAGCGGGTCGCGCAGGCCGATGGCGATGGGGAAATCGGCCAGCACCCCGTTGTCGGGGTGGTCGGCCAGCCAGCGATAGGCCGGGGGCAACACGCCTTTGTTGGGCAGCACCGTCGTCGGCGTCAGCACCGGCCACTGTTCCCAGCACAGCACCCCCAGCAGCACGACCGTCAAGGGCGCGGCCAGCAGGTATTGATACCGCAGGGGGCGCAGGCCGGGCCGCCCGGTGAACCGGGCCAATAGCCCGCGCCAGCCCCACCCGGCCAGTACGCCCCACCCTAACGCCGCCAGCACCACCAGCCGCACGGGCGAACGGAGGCCGCTGAAGCCCGGCAGGGTGCCCAGCACACTATAGGGCAGCGGCACCTGGGCACTGCCCACCTGCATCGTCGGCCCCAGCGCCAGGACCACCCCGGCCAGGGCCAGCAGCGCATAGAAGCCCACGCCGGACAGCCGGGGCACGGCGGGCGGCGCGGCAGCGTCCGGCGGCGGCACAGCAGGCGACACCGGGCGGCGGCGCACGGCGGCGACCCCGATCAAGCCCAGGCCCAGCGCGCCCAGGCCAAGGACGGCGAAGCCGGGGAAGAGCGGTTCCGGCCAGACATTGGGCAGCACGAACCGGTAGGTGCGGTTGCGCGGTGACACGCCCAGGAAGTCGGCGGGATGCGCCGCCCAGGCGGTTTGCTCCTCGGCGCTGCGGTAGAAGCCGAAGTCGCGCTGCACCTCGCGGTAGGGCGCGCTGAGCAGGGCCAGGGCCAGCCCGCCGACCACCCCCGCTCCTACCAGCCCCCCGGCGATCCCCAGCCGCGCCCGCCCGGTCCACCCGCGCCAGCGCCGCACCACCAGCCCCTCCCAGGCGATCAGCCCCGCCGCCGCCAGGCCCAGATAGGCCACATAATAGAACGAGTTGAGCGCCTGCCAGAGAAACAAGCCGAGGAAACCCAGCAACCATAACGCGGAGTGCGGCATACGGCATGCGGAATGCGGAGTATTGTCGGATGAGGGACGGCCTGCGGTCTCGAACAGTTTGTGCAGGCAGAGCAGGGCCAGGGGGAGTGGATAGAGCGAGAGCACGCTGAGGTGGCTGATGTGGGCGAAGGTGTAGGACCAGAACCCATAGACCATCCCGGCGATGACCCCAGCCCACAGGCTGCCGGTGACGTGCCGGGCCAGCAGGAAAGCCCCCCACCCGGCCAGGGCGTAGCTCGCCACGATCAGCAGGTTGTAGGTCAGCACCATGCTGCCGGTGAGCGCGGTCAGCGGCAGGGCCAAGAGCGCGGGACCAAGCGAAGTATCGTCATAGGCCAGCGGCAGGGGGAAGCCGTGGAAGATGGGCGCGCTATAGAGCTGGGTTGGGTCGGTCAGCAGCGCGTGGTCGATCCAGCGCAGGGTCCAGATATCTTCCAGCGGGTCGCCGGGATCGACCACGCTCCAGGTGGCGTTCGCCAGCCGGGGCCAGGTCAGCAGCCCGGCCAGCAACAAGAACACCACGGCTCCCAGCAGCGGCCCCACCCACCCCCGGCGCGGGGCGCGCGCCGCCGGGCGCAGGCCAGGGAGCGACGAAGAGTCAGAGGGACGCGGCTCTGGCGACTCCGCTATCGGGCGGCTATCCGCCATGATAACCGCACGACTGGGCAGGGGATCGTAGTGATGATTATCCATAGGTAGCCGATCTAGTATAGAGAACCGTAGCAGGGGTTGTCAAGAGCCGCCGGGGGTGCTATAATTTAGATATGTCAAGTTGGGCAGGGTGCAGGCACGCCTCCAGCGACCTCGCCACGCATCGTTGCCCGTCCCCAATTGATCAACGAACGTGCTTAAAACAGGGAGCGCGGGAGCCGCATGGACACACTTTTTGCCATTCTGCTAGGACTGCTTGGGGTGGCGCTGTTGGCCGGGGCGGCGTATTTGGTGATACCGCGTAACGGCGGGCGACCCCCCGTCCCCGACGCTTCTGCCTACGGTCCCGTGCCCGGCGATACCGATGCCGAACGGCAGCAACGACTGGCCGCCATGCGGCGGCGGCGGTTGGAGAACGCCAGCAGCTACGATGCCCCCCTCGGCCTGAACGAAGCCCCCCTGGTGCAGGACCACAGCCTCACCGACGATCAGTTAGTGGTCACCCCGCCGCGCAACGTCAGCCGGAGCGGCGAAGTAATGCCCTACGATGCGCCCCTGCCCGACACCGCCCAGCGGCGGATCAGCGGCCCGGTGGTGGACAACAGCGATTGGATCGACCTTCAGGATGAGGTGATCCCGCCCCGGCGCAGCCCGCTGGTGCTGATCATGTCGATCCTCCTGGGCACTCTGCTCCTGGTGATTGTCGTCGGGCTGATCTTCTGGCTGGTCAACACCCAGGCGGGGCGCAAAGCCCCTCCGGCGGGCACCGCCGTGCTGACCGTGGCCGATTTCGGCGAAGGCGCAAGCAACGGCAACAGCGCCGCCGGGAAACGCATCGCCGACACCCTCCGCGCCGAATTGAAGAGCGCGACCGGGGCGTACCCCATGATCATGGTGCGGAGCGCCGGTCGGCTCTCCGACGGGGCCGCCGCTGAGCGCGAGTTGAACAACAGCGGCAGCTATGCCCTGGTCTGGGGCACCCTGCCGCAAGGCGAAACAGGCACCCTCTCGGCCACGGTGTTGCTGCGCACGGTGCCGCCCGGTACCGCCTGGGAACGAATGGGCGAGGCAGGCCGCCTGCTCCTCCCACCCACCATCCCCTTGCCCGACCAGGAGTTGGTCGCGGCCAAGGGGCTAGATCCGCTGCTCCAGGCGATGCTGCTCTACCAGAGCGGGGACTTTGAGGCCGCCAGCAACACCGCCGCCACCCTCAGCGACAATACCAGCCCGGCCATCCGGGGGGCGGCAGGGTTCATCAACGCCAACGCGCTGACCGCCCTGGGCCGCGCTGCGGATGCGATCCCGCTCTATAGCGGACTGGACGCCGGGGGCTGGAGCGTACCCGCCGTGCTGAACAACTGGGGCGTGGCCTCTGATGCGCTGGGCCGGGCCGATGACGCCCGCGGAGCCTTCGACCGCGCTATGGCCGCCAACCCGCCGCCCGATCCTATTGCCCAGGCGCAGATCCTGACCAATCGCGGGCATACCAACTTCTACGGGCGACACGATCGGGCTGCCGCCCGCGCCGATTTCCTGGCCGCCCTTGCCAGCGACCCGCAGCAGGCGGAAGCCTCGCGGGAACTGGGGCTGATAGCCTACCAGGATGCGAACGTCGCGGATGCCCGCGCCTACACCCAGGCCGCCCTGGCCGCCAACCCCGACGACCCGGCCACCATCCGCCAACTGGGCCTGGTTGCCTTGCTGGAGGGCCGCATCCCCGACGCGCTGGCCTCGTTCCAGCAGGCGCTCGACAGCTATAACGGCTGGCTCGCCACCCTCCAGGCCACCGAAGGGGCGGCGCAGGGCCGCGGCGACACCCTCACCGCCTTGCAGGCCACCGACGATATCCGCGCCATCAACCGCGAAGAGGGCACCACCCAGTATTACCGGGGGTTGGCCCTGGCCGAGCGGGCCCGCAGCGAGCCGCTGCCCAGCAACCTGGACAAGTTCCTGCGCAATATCGGCCTGAAACCGTCCGGGACGAGCGATCAAGCCCTGGCCGCCTTCAACGAGGCGATCCGGCTGGACCAGGACCGCGCCGATGCCCGCTTCCAGATGGGCCTGCTGTCGGAACGCCTGGGCGACCGCGACGGGGCACGCCAGCAGTTCGATCGGGCTAAAGACCTGGACCAGACCCTCCCCGGCCCCTACGAAGAAGAGGCCGCCATGTATGTGACCGAGGGCAAGCTCGATCTCGCCATCCGCGAGTACGAGGCACTGAACCAGGTCAACGCGAGCTATCTGCCCGCCTACATCCAGCTAGGCAGGTTATACAAGCAGAACAAGCAAGACGATGCCTCGCGCAGCGCCTACGAACACGCAGTGGCAGTGCCCGCCCAGACCGCACGTGACCACTACTACCATGCGCAGGCCCTCCAGGCGCTGGGCCGCACCGACGAGGCGCTGGCCGAAGCGCGGGCCTCGGTCGCGCTCAAGGCCGATGATTGGGAGACACAACTGCTGC
>JBBSEL010000354.1:0-5134 GCA_038239755.1 Chloroflexia bacterium
CCAGCTTGAGGCGGCCCGCTTTGATCAGGTAGTTGATGAACTCGGTGTGGTGCTGCACCTCGTAGTTGCCGCCCAGTTGTGGATATTCGTTCTTGATCGTGTTGAAGCAGTGCGGGCAAGCGGTGACCAGCTTGGTCACTTTCAGTTCGTTCATCGTCTCGATGTTGGCCTGGGCCAGCACCTGATAGAGATATTCGTTGCCGGGGCGGCGGGCCGGATCGCCGCAGCACGATTCGCTCTTGCCCATGATGGCGAACTTGACGTTGGCCTGCTGGAAGATCGCCGCCAGCGCCCGCGCCGTCTTCTGGCTCCTTTGGTCGAACGACTGGATGCAGCCGACCCACCAGACCACCTCTAGCCCGCTCACGTCCTCCACGTCGGCCACTTCGGCGATGTCCAGGCCCTTGGCCCAATCGGCGCGGGTGCGGTTGTTGAACTGCCAGGGGTTGCCGTTGTTCTCCAGGTTGCGGAAGGTGCGGTTCAACTCGTCGGGAATGCGGCCCTCCTGCATGACCAGATAGCGGCGCATGTCGGTGATCTTGGGCACATGCTCGATGAAGACCGGGCAGGCGGTCATGCAGGCCCGGCAGGTGGTGCAGGACCACAGCGTCTCGTCCATGATCACCCCCCCCGCCAGCGGCATCCGCAGTTCGGTCGCGGTCTGCGCCGGGGTGATGCCCGACCCGGCGGTCAGCACATGCTGTTGCAGATCCAGGATCAGCTTCTTGGGCGAGAGCGGCTTGTCGGTCTGCCAGGCCGGACAGACATCCTGGCAGCGCCCGCACTCGGTGCAGGTGTAGAGGTCAATAATGTCCTTCTGGCGCATATCCTCCAGCTTGTTCACCCCCACCGGCTCCTCGTTCTCGATCTTCGTCTCCAGGTCGGGGATCAGTTCCATCTGCCCCTTCGGTCGCAGGTCGTAGAAGAAGACGTTGAGCGGCGCGGTGAACAGGTGCAGGTGCTTGGAATAGCCCAGATAGGGCAGGAACGCCAGCACGGTGAAGACATGGAGCCACCACGCCCCATCGTGGATCGCCATCAGCACCCCCCGCGCCCCAGGATCACCCAGGCCGAGCGCGCTGAACCCCATCGCCAGCAAGCTGCTGAACGGGCGATACCAGGGGTAGGGCTGGGTGCCGTCGGCCAGGATCTCGGTCGCGCCGATGACGAACAGGGTGATCATCAAGAGGGCGATCAGGCCGAGGATGATCCAGGCTTGCGCGTCGTTGCTGAAGCGTTCGGGCTTGGTGACGATGCGGCGATAGAAGAAGCTGGCGAGGGCGATGAGGACAAAGAGCTGGAAAATATCGAGCAGGAACAGCAGCACCGGGTTGCCCCCCAGGATCGGCAGCCGCCAGCCCGGCACCAGTCCCGAGATCAGCAAATCAAGCAGGCCGATCTGGACGATGAGGAAGCCCCAGAAGGTCAGGGCATGGGCGATCCCGGCGGGCGTATACCGTTTCCAGAGGCGGAACTGGCCCAACACGTTGGTGTTGAACAGGGCGATGCGCTCGTTCAGCTTGTCGAAGCGGTTCTCGCCTCGCCCCAGCCGCACGTAGCTATAAAGCTGGTTGATGCGGAACGCCGTCCAGCCCACGCTGACCGCGAGGGCGAGGATAAGGATCAGCCGTGCCCACCATTCGTTTGTCGGGACCATAGGGGTGTTGTCTCCTGTTGCCGGATCGGAGTCGTGTGCTATGCCAGGCCTGGTTGAATGTGCTAATGGGTATTAGGGTCGTCCGTCGGTAGCCCCAGCGCGGCGGCAACGCGCCCCTGCTCGATGTAGGCGGAGACAAAGGTGAGTGGGGGTAGTTGGTTGGCCTGGCGATCCGCCTGCAATTCTAGCGCAACCGCCAGATGTACAGAATCGTAGCCCCGCAGTCCGTACTGTTCCACCAGTAACATCGCTTGCTCTATATGCGCCTGGGCGATCATCACTACGTCATATAGCTACACCCATGTTTGCCGGAAGTTGTGGGCAGTGCGCTCGGCGACCGGGCGGGTAAGTGTCCCCGTTCGTGCTTTACGAAAGAGCGCCGCGATCACTTCTGCCCCGCTCAGTTGAACCGTTTGCAGCGTGTGCCCTAAAGCGGGGTCGCTCAAGCCCTGGACCCACTCTGACCCCTGCTCTGGCGCATAAACCTTGACGATGGCACTGGAGTCCAGATAGTAAGTAGCCCTCTACCCGCGTTCCGCGATAAGGATCTCGGATAGCGGTGTGCCTGTAATTTCATCGGGGCGGATCGGTTCGACCCGCACGCGCGGCGTACTGTCCGGTGGGAGAATACGGCCTGTGGAGATCAGATGTTGCCGAAAGGCTTTTTCGCGTGCCGCCAGGTCTTCATCAGTAATCGGTACGTGTACCTCAACCACCTGGCCTTCGGGTAGCGCTACATCCTCCGGCAGCCGGACCATACCTTCGATGACGACCCCATAATAGACAGCCATAGCCTTCCTACCTTCCTGTGCTGGGCGGGGGTCGGGGGGTGAACACACCAACCCCCAACCCCCATCCACCCTATTACTGCCCCTTGCGCCGACGGATCTCCGCCGTCAGGGGGGGAACGATCTGGAACAGGTCGCCGACCACGGCGAGGTCGGCAAACTGCATGATCGGGGCTTCGGGGTTGTTGTTGATGGCGACGATCGTGCCAGAGGTGGACATGCCCACCTTGTGCTGGATTTCGCCGCTGATGCCCACGGCGACATAGAGCTTGGGCTTGACCGTCTTGCCGGTCTGCCCGATCTGGTAGGCATAGGGGATCCAGCCCTGGTCTACGATGGCGCGGGTGGCCCCCAGCGCCCCGCCCAGTGCCGCCGCGAGGTCGCGCACCATGTCGAGGTTTTCGGGCTTGCCCACGCCGCGCCCGGCAGAGACGATCACCGTCGCCCCGGCCAGATCGGGCACGCCGCCCTGCTCGGCCACGCGATCGACCACCCGTGCCCCCGCCGGAGCATCGCCTGGCACGGCCACTTCCGTGATCTGCGCGTTGGCCCCGTCGCCCTTCTCGGCGCTGAAGCTGCCGGGGAGGACGCTGAGCAAGCCCGTCGCCGCGTTGCCGGTGAAGGTGCTGCGGACGTTCAATGCGCCGCTGAAGACCGGGAGGGTCGCCTGCGGCTGTCCCTCGGCCCACTCCAGATTCGCCACGTTGGCCTCGATGCCCAGGCCCAGCTTGCCCGCCACCCAGCCGGTCCAGTCCTTGCCGTTCGGCGTGGCCGGGAAGAGGACCAGCCGGGGGGTGTGCTGGCTGATTAGCGCGGCGATGGTCGCCCCCGCCGGGCTGACCGCTTCGTCGCGGAGGCGGGGGTCGGCGCAATAGTAGACGGTGGTCGGGCCATAGGCCGCCACCGTGTCGGCGGCTTCGCGGGAGCCGATGACAATCGCCCCGCCCTGCCCGCCGTTGGCCTGGGCCAGTTTCGCTGCCGTCGAGGCCAGCTCCAGCCCCAGGCGGCGGGGCCGCCCCTGGCTGTCGGTCTCGACCACAGCCCAGATGTCTTGTGTCGTGCTCAAAGTAGACTCCAATTCAGACAGTCGTGATGTGTGCTGCGTGATCTTTTTGAATACTCACGTTTCACGTTTCACGCTAGATTAATTTTCGTCGTTCCAAAAAGTCAGCGATCAGCTTTGCCGCTTCGTCGCCGCTGGCGGGCTTGACCACTTCGGTCTGGCGCTGGGTTTGCGGGCGGTCGCTGCCGGTGACGGTGGTCTTGGCCGCCCCGCTGCCCACCTGATCCGCGCCCACGACCACATCGGCCAGGGTCCAGGCCAGGATTTCCTTCTTCTTGGCCTTCATGATGTTCGGCAGGGTGGGGTAGCGCGGTTCGTGTGCCGTCTGCGTCACGCTGGCGAGGGCGGGCAGGGGGGCTTCGATCACATCATAGCCCACGTCGCTGCCGCGTTTGCCGCGCACCGTGCCGTTCGCCACCGTGATCTCGTTGATCCACGAGACGAGGGGCAGGCCCAACTCGGCGGCGATGATGCCATAGATCATACCGCCCCCGGCATCGCTGCTTTGGCTGCCGCTGAGGATCAGGTCATAGGTGAGCTTCTTCAGCGCTGCGGCCAGCACATGGCCGGTGCCCCACATATCGGTGCCATGCAGGGCCGGGTCGCTGATCAGCACCGCCCGGTCGGCTCCCATCGCCAGCGCCTTGCGGATCGCCTCCTGTGCGCCCTGCTCCGGGGCCATCACCAGCAGCACGACCTCGCCGCCGCCCGCCCCCTCTTTGATCCGCAGCGCCTCTTCGATGGCGAACTCGTCCCACGGGTTCAACACCACGGGCACACTCGCCCGGTCCAACGTGCCATCGGCACTCAACCGCTTCTCGGCGGTCGTGTCGGGCACCAGCTTCGTCAATACAACAATATTCAATGGTCCAACTCCTTTGACGAGGTATGAAGTTTAAGGTTTGAGGTTTAAAGTACGACGCTCGGTTTCTCTTAAGCAGTCTGCTAAACCCCCAACCGTGCTCTTTACACTTCAAACCTTAAACCTCAAACTTCATACCTACGTCGATGGGGGGCAACCCAGGCCCGATGCGACCAGGCCGCGCAGGGCTTCGCTGGTGCCGCCCCAGATGCGGAACAGGCGGGCATCCCGGTAGCCCCGCTCGATCCACAGTTCTTTCATGTAGCCCATACCGCCGTGGACCTGCATGGCCCGGTCGGCGGCGCGGTAGAGCATTTCACTGGCGAACAGCTTCGCCATCGCCACCGTCTGCGGGGTGGCGGTCCCGGTGTCCCAATCGCTGGCGGCGCGCAGCATCGCCTGGCGGGCCACCCACTGTTCGGTCGCCGTGTCGGCCAGCATCCACTGCACGGCCTGGAAGGTGGCGACGGGCTGGCCGAACTGGCGGCGGTTGAGGGCGAAGTCGCGGGCCGAGTCGAGCAGCCGCCCGGCCAGGCCCACGCCCAGCGCAGCCAATGCGACCCGGTGGTGGTCCAGCACGCGCTCGGCCAGGGCGTACCCGGCCCCCAGCGGCGCATCCTGGTCCGCTGCGCCCCCGGCCAGCCGGTTCGCGGCTGGGACGAGGCATTCGTGCAGCCGTAGGGTGCAGATGCCTGCTCCGTGCAGGCCCAGCGCGTACTCGGCCCGGCCCACGCTCAGCCCCGGCGTGTCGCGCTCCACCACGA
>JBBSEL010000355.1:0-5127 GCA_038239755.1 Chloroflexia bacterium
AGCGCCGCCCAGGCCAGCCGCAGGACCGGGCGGGGGTCCGGCCCCGGCGCTGGCGGCAGGCTGATATGGGCCAGGTCCGTTGCCCCGGCAGGCTGAGCCACGGCGGCGGGGTGGCCGGTGAGCCGCGCCAGCGCGTCGGCCACCGCATAGCTGGTGCGCCCGGTGCCCGCCAGTTCGGCCAGGTGGACCTGCACATCGTGGAGGGCGGTGGTGCGGGTATACAACTCGTTGCGCTGCTCATGCACCAGCGTGACCACGGCGCGTTCCACATCGGCCAGATTGCTGGTCGGGGGCAAGAGGATCAGCGGCAGCCCCGCCCTGTCGGCGGCGGCCACGGCCTGGGCGGTGGCCTCGGCGCTGAGCGGGCCGCGCAGGGCCAGCCCGGCGGCGCGGCGCTCGGCCAACCCCGCGATCACCTGGTCCAGGCTCGGCGGGGGGTCCAACCGCGCCAGGGCGGATGCCGCCGCCAGCGCCAGTTCGTCGCCCTTCAGCGTGGGGAAGAGCGGCGGGGTGGGGCGGGCTGTGACCGCCCAGCCGACCTCGCGGTCCAGCCCCGCCTGCCCGGCGATGATCATCGCGGGCGGTTCGCCCCCCAGCACCGCTTCCACGGTTTCCCGGACGGTCAGGAGCGGCATGGCAATGAGGGCGATTGCGGAATGCGGAATGCGGAATGCGGATTAGGGACCGTAGCGATCCCAGGCGGCAGCCAGTTTATGGCTAGCATTGACTGGTCCGGCTGCCAAGCGCAATCCGCAATCTGCAATCCACAATCCACAATCCGCATTCCGCAATCAAGGCACATGGAGCCGATCCTCCGGGTCGCCCGACCAGCTATCGAGCGCGCTTAGCACGCCATGCACCAGGGTGGTGAAGCGCGGGCGGACGGAGGCGGCGACGGCCAACACGCTTTCGTGGTCCACCGGCTCTTCCCAGTCGGGCACGGCCATGTTGGTGATGCACGATATACCCAGCACGCGCATCCCGCCGTGGCGGGCGACGATCACTTCGGGGATGGTGCTCATCCCCACCGCGTCGCCTCCGGCCATCCGCAAGAAGTGGAGTTCGGCGTTGGTCTCGAAGGTCGGGCCGGGGATCATCACATAGATGCCCTTGCGCAGTTCCACCCCTTGCTCGTGGCCGACATGGCGGGCCAGGTCGAGCAGGGCGTGATCGTAGCAGGGGTTCATCGGCAGGAAGCGCACGCCCAGCGTGTCGTCGTTTGGGCCGCGCAGGGGGTTTTGCCCGCCGAAGCCCATCAGGTTGATGTGGTCCGAGATCACCATCAGGTCGCCCACGCGGAACGACGGGTTCAGCCCGCCTGCCGCGTTGGTCACCAGCAGCATGTCGGCCCCCAATGCCTGGAGTATCCGCACCGGGAAGGTCACATCTTCCAGGCTGTAGCCCTCGTAGAAGTGGAGCCGCCCCTGCATCAGGGCCACCGGGGTCGGCCCGATGTGGCCGAAGACCAGCCGCCCGGCGTGGCCCGGCGCGGTGCTGGCGACGCAGCCGGGGATCTCGCCATAGGGCACGCTGGCAACGGCGGGGATCTCGTCGGCTAACCCGCCCAACCCGCTCCCCAGGATGACCAGCGCCCGTGGCGTAAAGTCGCCCGGCAACTGCTCCCGCAGCATCGCTGTCGCCCGATCAATCCGTTCGCGTAGTGTGCTCATGGGTCTCCTGGGTATGAGTAAAGGATGAATTAAGAATCAAGAATTAAAATAAACCCTTTTATACTTCATTAATTCTTAATTCTTAATTTAGAATTCTCCCCTGGTGAGGAAGGCGGCGGAGCGCGGCTCGTGTTCCAGCACGTAGTTGACATAGCTGCGCAGGGTGCGCTCGATTTCGGCGGCGACGGGCGGGGTGATTCGCACGCGGGTCACCTCGTCCCATGGGCTGCGCTGCATCAGCCGCAACAACTTGAAAGCCGTCACCGAGAGATCGCGCGAGACGCCGATGCGCTTGCAGGCGGGGCACAACATGCCGCCCAGCGCGGGGACAAAGGCGTTGACCACCGCCTCTAGTGGGCTGCGGCATTCGACGCAGTTTTGCAGTTCGGGCCGGTAGCCCATGATGTCGAGCATTTGCAGTTCGTACCAGCGGATGAGGATGTTCGGCGCGGCCTCGCCGTCCAGCAGGGCCAGCGCCTCGGCCAGCAGGCGGTAGGCCGGGAAGTTTTCGCTGTTGTCGGGGGTCAGCCGGTCCAGCAGTTCGGCGACGTAGTAGGCGTGGCTGACTCGCTCCAGGCTTTCGCGCAGGTGGCGGTTGGCGGCTATCGTCTCGCTCTGGGTCACCACGTCGAGATTCTGCCCCTTCGCCATCATCATCATCGTGCGGGCGAACGGCTCCACATGCCCGGCCAGGTGGCTGGTCGGCTTGCGCACCCCCTTGGCGATCACGCGCAACTTGCCCCGGTGCGGCGTGTAGATCGTCAGCAGCCGGTCGGCCTCGCCGATCTCGATCCGCCGGATCACAATCGCCTCGGTCCGGTAGACCCGTTCACGCACCGGAATATGCACACTGCCTGGCATTTCTTCCACATTTTGCCCCTTTTCGCTAGGCACTTTGCACAAAGTGCCTGCCTCTATTATACCCGATTTCCCCCCTGGTGAGTAGCTGGCGGGGGGTTTACAACTCTTGTGTACTATGCTATGATCCTGCCCGATGACGGGGCACATTCTCTGGCGCGAATACGCGGAAAGGATGATCAGTGATGGACCCAGAAGCGGAAAAAACGGCAGCGGTCATAGCAGCGGCGAATGCCGCAGCGGATCGGTGGTCGCGGCGGCTACGTGAGGGGATGGCTGCTGCGCTCGCCATCATTATTGTATTGGGGGCGGTCATTATGATGCTTGTCTCCTTTGCTTATATCGGATCTAGCACAACCGATCCGGCATTTGACCGGGTGAAAGACTTGCTCCTCTTTATCAACCCCCTGGTCGGCGTGGTCATCGGCTACTATTTCAACAAGACCAGCACCGAAGCCCGCGCCGAAAACGCCGAGCATACCGCCCAGGCCGCGTCCACCTCGCTCCAGACCACCCAGGCGACGCTCCAGAACGCCCAGACCCAACTCCGCACCGCGCAGCAAACCGCCACGGAGGCGACGACCACCCTGAGCCAACTGATCGCGCCCGTCGAACAATCGCTTCAGGAAACCGCGCCTCCGCAGGTTGCCGTCCCCGAATCCTCTGACGCGGGTTCGCGCGGACTGGAGTTAGTGCCCACCGCGCCCCCTCTACCGACGATGGACCCGCAAACCCGCCTCAACCTGCAATTAGCCCTGGAACGGGCCAAACGGATCGTCGGCACGCCGTGACCGGGGGGTGACAATTCTTGCCTGTTGCTGTTGCTGTTGCCTACTCCCGGTGTCATCCTGAGCGCAGCGAAGGATCGCGTTGGGGCCACCAGGGTGTCACCGAAGGCCGGGATCGTGACCTCAGCACCCCGAACCGCCGCGAAGATCCTTCGCTGCGCTCAGGATGACACCGGGGGTAGGCAGCCCGTACCGGCTGGAGTGGGTCGGCGCTCTGCTGCTCGCTGCGGCGCGACTCGCCCCCGGTGGCACTTTGCAGTATAATAGGCGAGAACGACAGACCGACCGGCGCCGACGCGCCCATGTGGAGGAACCGAGCTGTGAGTGTGGCGATGAAAGACTTGCTGGAACACTTCCGTGCGATCCGTGGGGTCGATGTGGCCGCGGTGGTCGGATCGGATGGACTGGTGATCGAGAGCATGGCCCGGC
This sequence comes from Chloroflexia bacterium, assembly GCA_038239755.1. Lineage (GTDB taxonomy): Bacteria > Chloroflexota > Chloroflexia > QHBQ01 > JAICKM01 > JBBSAN01. The sequence goes on from JBBSEL010000355.1 coordinate 3,746, forward strand.
CCGGCGTGGACGTGGATGCCATTGCGGCGGTCGCCACCAACGGGCTGCTACTGGCCGATGCCCTGGGCCGCCAGATCGAGCGGGGCGGCGCGCTGCAAACCATTGTCGAGTATGAAGACGGCGTGCTGCTGCTGGAGTCACTGGCCGAGGAGGGCATGATGCTCATTGTCTCCCGCGACCCGACCGACCTGGGCCGCATCCGCTACACCGCCAAGCAACACAAAGCCGACCTGGTCGAAGCCCTCGCGGCGATCTAAGCAATGAGGAACGAGCAATGAGCGATGAGTGATGAGCAATGAGTAGTTCGGGGATGGTCTTTCGCCTCGCTGCTCATTCTCAGCACTCAGTACTCAGCACTCGTTCCTCATCGCTCATTACTCATTGCTCATTACTCATTGCTCACCCCTATGTCTACCTCTGAATCTGCATATCGCCGGGCGGGCGTCGATATCGCGGCGGGCGAGGCCGCAGTGGACCGGATGCGGGCCAGTGTGCGCAGCACCTTCGGCGTGGAGGTGCTGACCGAGCTGGGGCATTTCAGCGGCCTCTATGCCCTCACCCCGCAATTAGGGCCACAGCCCGGTGGAGCCGAGCCGGTGCTGGTTGCCAGCGCCGACGGAGTGGGGACCAAGCTGCGGCTGGCCCTGGCGATGGGCCGCCACGACACTATCGGCCTGGATCTGGTCAACCACTGCGTCAACGACATCCTCACCTGCGGGGCGCGCCCCCTCTTTTTCCTCGACTATTTCGCCACCGGTAAGCTCGATCCCAACCAGGCCGCCACGGTGGTGGCCGGGTTGTCCGCCGCTTGCCGGGCGGTAGGGGCGGCGCTGATCGGGGGGGAAACCGCCGAGATGCCCGGCTTCTACCAGCCCGGCGACTATGATCTGGCCGGGTTCATTGTTGGCCTGGTCGACCGGCGGCGGATGATCCTGGGCAACCTGATCGCCCCCGGCGACCTCGTGCTGGGCCTGCCCTCCAACGGGCTACACACCAACGGCTACTCGCTGGCCCGCCAGGCGCTCGGCCTCACCGACAAAGACCCGTTCATGGTGCGTGAGCGGCTGGTGGCCCACGAGCCGCGCCTGGACCGTCCCCTGGGCGAGGCCCTGCTGGAACCGCACCGGTGCTACCTGCCCGTCCTGGCCCCCCTGCTGGACGAGACGATGCCGCTGCCGCTGGCCGCCAGCATGGTCCACAGCCTGGGGCCGATCGACGCGCCGATGGGCGAGCCGATGATCAAGGGCATGGCCCACATCACCGGCGGCGGGTTGGATGGCAACATCAGCCGCATTTTGCCCCCCGGCACCGAGGTGCGCCTGGAATGGGCCAGTTGGACCCGCCCCCCCATCTTCGACCTGATCGCCGAACGCGGCCAGATC
>JBBSEL010000356.1:0-5123 GCA_038239755.1 Chloroflexia bacterium
AGGGCGAGGAGCTTTTCGCGCAGGCGGCGGATGTGGACATCGACGGTGCGGGGGTCGATGTAGCTGTCATAGCCCCAGATGCGGTTGAGGAGCGTTTCGCGGGTGAAGACCTGACCGGGGTGGGCGGCGAGCAGGGCCAGTAGTTCATACTCTTTCGGGCGGAGATCGAGATCGACAGTTCGGAAGGTCGCCACGCGGCGGGTCGCGTCTATATGGAGGTCACCGGGGGCGACCGGCACATCGGGAGGCGTAGTCGCGGCCAGTTGCGCCCGCAACGTGCGTACCGCCGCCATGCGCCGTAGCAGGGCACGCACCCGCGCCACCAGTTCGCGGGGGTTGAACGGCTTGACCACGTAGTCATCGGCCCCCAGTTCGAGGCCGACGATCTTGTCCACATCGTCGCTGCGGGCGGTGAGGACGATCACCGGCAGGTCCAACCCGGCCTGACGCAAGGTCCGCAGCACCTCAAAGCCGTCGAGGTCGGGCAGCATCAGGTCGAGGATCAAGCAATCCAACTCGGCCAGATCGAGGGCCGGAGCAGCCCCGGCGGCAGGATCCAGCCCCAGCGCATGGAGCGCCGCCGCGCCGGTCGCCGCCGTGGTCACGCGGAAACCGTCGCGCTCGAACCGTTCCCGCAGCGCCCCCAGGATATGCGGCTCATCGTCTACTAGCAGGATGTGTTGTTGCATAGGGCTGTTTCAGGAAAGACAGGAGCTACGCCAGGGAGGCAGGTTGCCCCTCTGGCGTAGCTCCTGGCAAGAACACGCAGGCCCCCACCCGTTACCGGATGGTGAAGCTGCCGGTCTGATCGACGTTCGACACGATACCGAAGATATGCACCTGCCAGACCCCGCGCGGCACATCATAGAAGACCTGCGTCGGCACGATCTGGAGGCTGACGATGCCGTTGCCGTCGGCGATGTAGTAGCGCCCGCCGCTGGGATACCAGTAGCGCCCGGTCGGGTCCACGATGTAGACGTTGGCCGACTCGCCCCCCCGGTAGCCGCGCCCGGTGATGGTGAACTGGGTGCCGCTATTGCCCTCACCCGGATTGACCGATACCTGCGACGCGGGCGGCGGAGGCGGCTGCGCGGTGGCTGTGGGCTGGCTCGGCGGCGGAGGCGGCGGAGGCGGGGCCGACGTGGGCACGGCGGTTGCGCCCGGCGGCGGCGGGGGCGGCGGCTGCGGTCCCACGCGGAAGTAGATGATCGATTGGTGATTGCTGTTCAACCCCTGGAACGTGACCGCCCAGACCCCGCTGATGTAGCCGGTGCTGTTGAGCGGGATCCCGCTGGCGTTCCCGATCCCGTCGGCGTGGAGCGCCAGGTTGAACGACGGGGTGGTGACGATGAAGTTGGGGTCGGTCACCCACGCGCTGATCTGCTCACCCGGCAGGAAGCCGAAGATGTTCATCGTGAACGTCGTCCCGGCAAGGCCGATCAGCGGCGTAACCGCGCCGCCACTGCTGGGGGGCACCACCGGGTTCAGCGTGGGGGTGGGCTGCGCGGGGGGCGGCACGGCGGTCGGCGGCACCAGCGTCGGGGGCACAGCGGTCGGCGGCACCCGCGTGGCTGTGGGCGGCACCGGGGCCGTCGGGGCCAGCGGCAGGACGGTGCCGTAGAGCCACTGGTAATAGTGCGCCCCGGCGTTGGTCATCTGCACCTGCCAGTCGGCGCTGTAGGTGGGGATGTAGGTCAGGGCGCGGCGCTGGAACAGTTGGACCATCACATCGGTGGATTTGCCCCCGACCTTGACCGTGACCCAGTAGGGTTCCGTCACCGGATAGCCGATGGTGAAGATCCAGTTGGTCAGCGGGCGGACCTGGGTGGTCACCCCGTTTTCAAAGACCGGGCCGCCGCCGTTGATATAGTCCCAGAAGGCAGCGGGGATGTTGTGGCCGTAGACATCGTTGTAGGCCACAAAGGTGGTCTTGGCATCGGCGGTGTGGCGGGTGTTGCTGCCCACCGTGCCGTTGCGGGCCAGGCTCCCGGTGGCCGGGTTGCCCAGGTTCTTGGCGGCGCGGTGCGAGCCGTTGTCCGACATGACCGTGCGGAAGCTGGTGTAGGTCGGCGCGGTGGTGTCACTATCGTCCCCGGCGACCACGATGTTGCAGTCGGGGCGGACGGCGTATTCTTGCGCGCCCACCTGTGCCCGCGCCCGCACCATGTCAATGGTCAGCAGCCCGGTGGTGACGAAAAAGGGCGAGGTCCGGTCGCCCATCGGGTTGCTGATCTCCATGCGCGCCTTGTCGAAATACTGCACCAGGCGCACCCCGCCCGGCGCTTGCAACCAGGGTTCCTGGCGCGATAAGCCGGGGCGCGGTCCCCAGTACCATGAGCGGGCGACGACGTTCAGGGACACCAGTTGGTCGGTGCGCGCCCACAGCGCCTGGAACGCCGGGTCGGCAAACCCGACCACGGCCTGCGCCTGCGCCGCCCGTGGTCCCCCGGCCACAAACACCCCCAGCAACACCCCTAGCGCCGCCAGGAGGGTGCCAACACGCGTTGCGGATCTCCTTATCACTCAATGCTCCTTCTCTGGCGCAGCCCGGCCCCGCCCGGCCTCACCACGCAGCCATCGCCTGATACTCCTAGTGTTATGTCAATAATAGCACACCTCTCCCCCTGATGCAATAGGGGCCGTGGTCAGTGGTTAGTGGTTAGTGGTTAGTGGTTAGAATGTGTAATGAAGGGAGTGGGTTGCACGGTATGATCAGAGAGGTACGTTGTCACAATAGTAATTGCGAAGTGGAGTCACCAAACCGAGCCGGTGTGCGCCTATATAATGAGCCGCCCAAATCAAACCGGGAGGCGCGACCTTCCGTTAGCTGTATAGATGAGGTTGAGGGAAGGCGGATAATCGATCACTGACAACCGACCACTGACCGCTGACTACTCGTCCCCCGCTTGCGATTCTTCGTGGATTTATAGTACAATACATGGGCCTATAAGTTGCGCGGCAGGCAGGGACCTAGGCACGCCGCCAACCGGGCCACCAGAATTTGCCCCCCATGCGCCCCTCAATGGATGGAGAGGCGGGCGTAGGGGCACCGGTGTCGGGGTTCAGCCCGCCCGGGCCGCTGCCATGCAGGCTAACTGCTATACAGGAGCCATTGTTGAAGACACAACGCCCACCCACGGGTCGCCAGGCCGTTTCGTCGGAAACGTCTACCCGGCGACCCCCGGCCCCTACTTCTCCCCCGGCGGACACGCCGGTGCGCCGTGTGCGCGTTGCCCCGGTCGAGGCGGCAGCCGTGGTGGCCGCGCCCCCGTTGCAGGGGCGGACCATCCGCCGCCGCGAGGTGGCCGAGGTCGCCCCGGCAGCACCAAGCCGTCGGCTCGGTGCGCCCCGCTCGTGGCTGACCATCGAGACCGGCCTCTACCTGCTGTTCTTTGTGGCCGTGGTGCTCAGCCGCTTCTGGGAAGTCGGGGTCAAGGCGCTGCACCACGACGAAAGCCTCCACTCGGTCTATTCCGACCACTATTACCTGGGGGCCGGGTACGTCCACAGCCCGATGATGCACGGGCCGCTGCAATTCCACTACATCGACTTCTTCTATACCCTGTTCGGGGCCACCAACGACACGGCACGCTACGCCTCGGTGGTCTGCGGCATCTTCGTGGCAATGTCGCCCTTCTTCTTGCGGCGGCAACTGGGCCGCTGGCCCGCCCTGATCGCCACCTTCCTCTTCCTCATCTCGCCCAGCATCATGTACTTCAGCCGCATGGCCCGCGAAGATTCGATTGTCGCCTTTACCGAGGCGCTGCTGGTCGTCGGGCTGTGGCGCTTCATCTCCGAACACCGCCCGCGCGATTTCTACATCGCCTGCGCCGGGTTCGCGCTGATGTTCACGATCAAAGAAACCTCCTATATTATCGCAGCGATCTTCGGTGTCTTCCTGCTGGGGCTGTTTGCCTGGCAGATGGGCCGCTGGCTGTTCGCCACGCTGCTGGCCTATGGGGCGGCAGCCGGGGCGGCGGCGCTGCTGATCATGAAGGCCAGCAAGGTGTCCTTCCCCAGCATCGCCAATCAGGACCCCACCGCCAGTGACATCAAGAACTTCATCGGCCTTGAGGGCGGGGCCGGGCTGATACAGCACCCGCTGATCCAGATCGAAGCCTTGCTCTTCGTCTTCTTCCTCGCCGTGTGGGGCTTCCTAATGTGGGACCAGAGCCGCCGGGTGCGCCGGGCGGCCCTGGCCGAAGCCGTGGCGGTCCCCACCGTCGCGCCGCGCCGCCGTCCCCGCCGTGCCGTAGTGGCAACCGAGGAGGGCACCCAAACCCAGGTGTTGACCCAACCCCTGCCGCCGGTCGAAGGGGAAGAAGGGACCGCCCTGCTGGACGCGGAGGCGAACGGGGCCACGAGCAACGGCCACGCCACCAACGGCCACAGCAACGGGACCGAGACCTATACCAACGGGGACAACGGCACCGGCACCGCCTACGAAGAACTGCCCCCGGTGGTGGTGGCTCCCGCCCCCCGCGATCCGGGCCTGCTGCTGCGCTACGAGCCGGGATCGCTGCCCTATGCGGTGGGCACGCTCTTGCGCGACCCCACCACCCTGTGGATCGGGTTGGGCATCGGCCTGGGTATCTACGTCGCCTTCTACACCAGCCTGTTTAGCAACCTGCCCGGCCTGCTGACCGGCTTCTTCGGCTCGGTCGGCTACTGGATCGCGCAGCAAGAAGTCCGCCGGGGTGGGCAGCCCTGGTACTATTATCTGCTGATCGTCCCGCTCTATGAGCCGCTGGTGGTCATCTTCAGCCTGCTCAGCACCCTCTACTTCGCGGTGAAGGGCATATCCGCCCTGGTGACCCGCCTGCGCTGGGGCGCGGAGCCGGACGACCGGCCTCCGGTGCCGGGCGCCTCGGCGGGCTGGAACGTGGGCCGCCAGATCAACTTCGCGGCGATGAGCAGCTTCCTCCCCGCCTTCCTGATCTTCTGGACGGTGGGGGTCTGGGGCGCGTACACCTACGCCGGGGAGAAAATGCCCTGGCTGATGATCCATATCGTGCAGCCGAGCGTGCTGCTGGCGGCGGTCTTTATCGGGGGGGCTATCGCCGCTATCGGCGCGGCCCGGCGCGAACGGATCGCCGAGTACGGCGGGGACGAAGAGGAAGTTG
>JBBSEL010000357.1:0-5123 GCA_038239755.1 Chloroflexia bacterium
GCACTCGGCACGTAGGCGGGCCGCAGTTCGTCGCTGAGCAAGAGGCGCACAATGGTCGTGGCATCCAAGCGATCCGTTTTGGCGCGCAACCCCCGCTGCGGGGCAAAATGATGGGTTTGCCCCGGATGCAAGAGCAGGAGCCGGTAGCCGCGTTGTTCCAGAAAGAAATAGAGATTCTCCCAATAGCGCGCCGTCGCCTCCAGGCCGATCCAGATGTGCGCGGGCGGGGCCGGGAGGGGGGTCAATTTGTCCACCAACTGGGTGAACCCCGCCGCGGCATTGCTAAACTCAAAGGGTTTGAACACCACCGTTTTGTCGGGGGTGAGTGCACAGCAGCTACACTGTTCACTAGAGGTATTTCACAATAGGGTGGATGTCACCAATGGATGCACTAACATTCTTTAGTACGGGTGGGCGCAGAGCGCCCACCGCCGGGCTTACTCCGCCACCCTCGGCTGGCGGCTGTCGATCTGCATGTTCACCAACCCCGCCACGGCGACCACCCGCGCCTGATGGTTCTGGCGCTGTTGGCGATCCGGCTGCGCGAGGCATTCGTAGATGCGTAACCGCGCAATCTGGTGCTCCACAATGATCCGCCGCCGCGAGAACGCCGTATTGAAGCGCACGTCCTCGATCGGACGTTCCTTACTGCGCGGCTTGCGGCGGGGGGTGCCGCCCAATCCGGTCGGATGCAAGTCCGCGATCCCCCCATATGCTAAATCTCCTTCGACCCCGACGTCCGGCGGCACGCGCTCCAGTAAACGGGAGTCTTTGAGCAGGGTGATGTCCGCCGTCGGTCCGCGCACACTGTTGGATATATCACAGAACTTCCCGCTATGCACATCCACGGCCACTTGGCTTTTGATGGTGTGCATCTTCTTCTTGCCACTGTACCAGCGATCCGCTTCGGCCCGCTCGTGGGGGCGCTGGACGCGCTGTTCAAAGCTGTCGACAATCACGCTGAGGTCGGGCAGATCGGTCAGGAGCTCATCGAAGGTGCGGCGATGGTGTTTGCCTGGGTCGGGGAACTGCATCGTATCATGGCCGAGGCGCTCCAACAACGGCAGCAGCCGCGCCACGATCCGCACCGTCGTCGAGTCGCTGACGCCGAAGAGCCAGCCCAGCACGGCATGGGTCGGGTAGCGGCGCAACCAGACGAGCGTGACCAACAATTGGTCACGGGGATCCAGGGCAAAGGTCCGCCCGGCGCCCACAGCGCGTTGGCGCTCAGGACGCTGATGGCGCTGCTGCTCCTGCTGCGTGTACGCGGGGAGCACCCGACCCAGCAAGTGGGCGAACTCTGGCAGGGTTAAGCCAGTCATGGCCCGAAACACGGGGGGACGGCAGTGCAGTTGGTCATATTGTGCGATCATAACTACGATTATACCAAACCTGACCCTTATTGTGCAGCAACTCTACTGCCAATGTCGATGCCCACCAGGTAGTGGGGTGGCTCGGCAGCCAGTAACGAGGGAGTAGCGTGAGGCATAGCAATCTCCAGTCTAGAGAATGGGCGCTCGACAATGCGACCGCAGCATATTAGCGGCGGGAGACCCACCCAGCCAGGACCAGCGGAAACTCACCAGGGATCGGTAGTCGCCGCGCCCCGCCCCTGACGGGCCACCGCGCGACAACAAGTCGTATCGCCGCTCGTGGCCCGGGCCGGGCGGGGAACCGTCTACAGCTGGCGGTCACTGGACGAGCCAGGCCGCAAATACTAACGGAGGTTCTCCCGCTACCGACCAGTGTAGCACCCTTGGTCAAGTGCGCAAGGTACTACGGCCTCTTTTATTATATGAATACTAAGAAGGTGGAGTATTCACTGCGCCTTTAGGCATCAACCAAGTAGTTGATTCATTAAGGTGAGTGTACGTCTAGGAGACAGGTCCAACTGGCTACCCTGATAGATCCCAGGAATGTACCCGATCCGCTAAGTCTCTCTCCCTGGGACTTGTGGCAACCCGCTGTTTGTGCTAGAGTAATATCTACTGTTCAGGAGTAATCAGATGCACCAGCTCACGACAGCTGCCCGCCAGCATTTATTGTCAATCCTGGAGTCCCTTCCACTGCTCGATGAGTCGGCTGGGCGGGATGCTCTCTTGTGCGATCTGCCTCCCGCCCTGATCGATACTATCCCCCGTTCCACCATTACCGTCGTCGATCTGATCAACATCATCCGTGCTTGCGAAGCCTGGCAGCCTGATCTCAGCACAGGGGATCGCGATCCCTTAGTCTCGCTGCTCGCGACGACCCGCGATTTGGTGGTGGGTAGCGAAGCCGCCCATGAGATCCAGAACCTGCTGGATACTTTGTTAGAGGTCGCTCCAGTTCCAGACGCCCGCTCAGCAGGCGAACCGAGCACTGGATCGCCTTTCGGCCCGCCTCATGGAACAGCGACTTTCCTGTTCACAGATATTGTTGGCAGCATCCAGTTGTGGGAGCAGCATCCGACCGCGATAGCACTGGCGCTGACGCGCTACGATGCTCTCCTACGAACAGCTATCACCGAACAGGGTGGCCACGTCTTCAGGATGGTCGGGGATGCCTGCTACGCCGTCTTTGGAACAGCGTCCGCCGCGCTGTCCACTGCGCTGGCTGCCCAGCGGACCCTCGCGGCGGAGCCATGGGGTACGCCGGAGCCGCTCCTTGTGCGCATGGCCCTGCATACCGGGCAAGCCGAGGATCGCGACGGCGATTATTTTGGTCCGCCCCTCAATCGTATCGCGCTCCTCTTGGCTGCAGGGCATGGGGGTCAAATCTTGCTCACCGCCGCCACCCGCGAGTTGGTACGGGACCCCTTGCCGCCTGGCATAGAGCTGCGCGACCTTGGCGAGCACCGACTCAAAGATCTGATCCGTCCCGAACAAGTCTATCAGGTGCTCGCGCCCGACTTGCCCGCCGAGTTCCCGCCGTTGAAGACGCTAGTGGCCCGGCCCAATAACCTGCCGCATCAGCCCACGGCGCTAATCGGGCGCGAACTGGAAGCGGCGGCAGTGGCTGCCCTCCTGCGTCAGCCCGACACGGCTCTGCTCACCTTGACCGGCCCCGGTGGTATCGGCAAGACCCGCCTCGCCCTGCAAGTTGCCGCCGATTTGCTCGAGGAGTTTGCCGATGGGGTATTCTTCGTGGAGCTGGCCGCCCTGACTGACCCCGGGTTGGTCATATCGGCTATGGCTCACACTCTCGGAATCAACGAGGCGGCCGGGCAATCCCTCGTCGACATACTCTGCGGTTACTTGAAGGACAAGCAGCTCTTGCTTCTCGTCGACAACTTCGAGCAGGTCGTGGCGGCTGCTCCTCAGCTCAGTCCTCTGCTTGCAGGCAGCCCGCGGCTCAAGCTGCTGGTCACCAGTCGAGCCGCCCTACATGTGCGTGGTGAGAAGCTCTATCCCGTCTCGCCATTGGCTCTGCCCGATGCCCAGCACCCACCGTCGCTAGCGCGTCTCAAACAGTACGCGGCGGTGCGCCTGTTTATCGAGCGGGCGACGGACGTGGTTCCTAACTTCGTGGTGACCAAGACCAGTGCTCCTGCTGTGGCCGAGATCTGTGCCCGGCTGGATGGGTTGCCGTTAGCGATTGAACTGGCCGCGGCCCGGGTCCGTCTCCTCCCCCCCCAGGCGATGTTGGCCCGGCTGAGCCAACGCCTGCACCTCTTGACCGGTGGGGCACGGGATCGCGCTGCTCGCCAGCGAACCCTGCGCGCCACAATCTCTTGGAGCTACGACCTGCTCAGCGCGTCCGAGCAGCGCCTGTTCTGTCGCTTGGCCGTCTTTCAGGGTGGCCGCACACTGGAGGCGATTGAAGCCATTTGCAATCCTGCTGGTGACCTGGATGTGCTAGGCGGTGTGCAATCGTTACTCGATAACAGCCTGCTGCAACCGGTAGTGGGACGGGGGGACGAACCACGGTTTTGGATGCTAGAGACGATCCAAGAGTACGCCCGGGAGAAGCTAGCGGAGCAGGGCGAAGCGGTCCAGATAGCCGAGCATCATGCTGAGTACTTCCTGGCGCTGGCCGAGTTAGCTGCGCCGGAGTTGAAGGGGGCGGACCAGCTCCAGTGGCTGGCCCGGCTGGAGTGCGATCACGACAATCTCCGCGCTGCAGAGAAATGGCTGCGCGAAACCGGCCAATGGGAAGGAATTGGGCGATTGGGGGGGGCGCTGTGGCGCTTCTGGGTCGCGCACAGTCATCTGACCGAAGGACGGCAGCAGCTTGAAGCCGTGCTGACCGTAGGGGGCCAGATCTCCCTGGCCGTGCGTGCCAAAGTGTGCCATGGTGTAGGTGTCCTGGCCTGGACGCAAGGTGACAACGCTGCGGCCCGCCGCTTCTTCGAGTCCGCCCTGGCCTTGAGCCAAGCTGATGAATATGCCGCCGAAAAAGGGATCCTGCTCAACAACCTAGGCCACTTAGCGATTCTCCGCGCTGCCTATGACGAGGCCGAAGCCTTACTGGCCGAAGCCTTCGCCATGCAGGAAGCGATTGGGGATAGATGGGGCAGTGCCTACACGCTGAACAATCTGGGGGTAGTTGCTATGCTGCGTGGCGACTACCTCAAGGCTAGCACGTTGATGGAGGAAAGTCTATCCTTACGGCGGGCGCGCGGCGACACCCATGGCATCGCCGACTCCCTCTCATCGCTGGGTGATGTCCTCCTGCTCCAGGGCCAGGGCGACCGCGCCAAAGCCGTGTTCCGCGAGTGCCTGGATATCTTTCAGCAACTAGGTGACAAATCCGGGATAGCTGATTGCTTCCAGGGTCTGGCCGCAGCTGCGGCGCTGCAGGGCGATCCCACCCGCGCCGCTCGCCTAGCAGGAGCGGCCGCGACCCTGCGCAAAGTCATTGGCGGCCACGATTGGCCCCACCTCGCCGCCTACCATGTGCATATGATGGATGCTGCCCGCACCCAGTTGGCTGAGGCTGTCTGGGCCGTCGCTTGGACCACAGGACAGAGTATGACACAGAATCAGGCTCTGACCTATGCCCTGGAGTCTGATTAGTCCCTATGGACCCCCCCAACATCGCCAGTAGCGCAGTGGGCTGGACCGGGATTCCGCGCAGGCAGAGGTTGAGAATGTGCCACACAAGTACATTCTACCTTTCATTGAGCAAATGGCCGAGCGGGA
>JBBSEL010000358.1:0-5117 GCA_038239755.1 Chloroflexia bacterium
ACGAGGAAAAGATGATCGCGGCGATGCGCGCCGGGGCACAAGGCTACATCCTCAAGACCGAACCGGCGGGCACCGTGGTTAACGCGATCCGCACTGCGTCCCGCGGCGAGGCGGCGTTGGCCCCCTCGGTCGCCCTGCGCCTGATGCGGGCCATGTCGCACCCCACCGTCCACCCCGAAGACAGCCTCAGCCCGCGCGAACGCGAGGTGCTGTCACTGCTCGGCCAGGGCTTGAGCAACAAGCAGATCGCGGCTCGGTTGAGCATGGCCGAAAAGACGGCCCGCGCCCATGTCAGCAGCATCTTGCAGAAGTTGAACCTGGAAGGGCGCACCCAGGCCGCCCTCTATGCCCGCGAAAAGGGATTGGTCTAGCGGCGCTGCCCCGCCCGCCTCCCCCCTGCGGCCCCGGTCCCCGTTTCAGGCCGAATCGCCCCCCATAACAGGGACTATCGGACCTTTGGCCTTGCGGATCGTCATGTTATGCTTGACGGCGTCAGTATCCACGCGCTCTCCCTTTTCATCTACATCTTAAGACCTAGTCCTTCTCCGCCCAATGATGGAATGGTAGATGGACATTGATCGGCGGGCAATGCGTAACGTGTCCGATGCGCGTGCGCCCTCAACGGCTGTACAATAAGGCCATGGGGGGCCTGTATGACTGCCGTGTTACCTGAGGCTGGACCGATCCGTATACTGATTGCAGACGAAGTGGATCGGGTTCGGCTCGCGGTGCGGGATCTATTGGAGTTGCAGCCGGATATTGTCGTCGTTGGCGACGCTGCCGATCCCTTGACCGCCCGCACGTTGATTTCGCAGGCGCAGCCAGATGTGGTATTGCTGGATGCCCATATGCAAGACGGGGCGAGCCTGTCGTTGGTTCGCTCGGTCTGTATCACCAATCCGGGGCTGCCGGTTGTGATTTATGCGGCCAACCCTCGTCCCGGTGAACGCGAAGCGGCTCTGGATGCCGGGGCTGTGGTGTTCCTGGCAAAAGATGTGCTACCGCACGATTTGCTGGATGTTCTACGCCAGGTAGCGAATCGGGGCGATGCCCCCCAATAAACCTGACCATGCATGGGCGTGGTAGCGTGGAGGATACGAAGAGTGATCGGTGTGAACGGAGTGGACCACGCGGATTGGGATGTCTCGGCGGAGGTCGAGGAATTGGAAGATGCGCCCCTCCTGCCGTCGGGTGGCGACGAGGCGTTGGTGGCAGCGGCGCAGGCGGACCCCTCCGCCTTCGCGGATCTTTACAACCGCTATTATCCGCAGATCTATCGCTTTGCCCATCGTCGCACCGGCGATCCCAGCATCGCGGAGGATGTGACGGCGGAAACGTTCTTGGCCGCGTTTAAATCGTTGCCCCGCTACGAGTGGCGCGGCATTGCCTTTAGCGCCTGGCTCTATCGCATCGCGGCCACCGTCATCGCCGGGCAACACCGCCGCAACGGCGGCATCGCCCAGGTGCCGCTGGAAAACACGCTCTATCCGCTCGTTGAGCCGATCAGCGACGAGCCGGGACCGGACCAGCGGCTGGAGATGCTGGAAGAGCAGCAGTTGGAACGGCTCCGCCTCCAGGCGGCGCTACGCAAGCTGACCCCCGACCAGCGCCGCGCCCTCGAACTGCGCTACAGCCGCCCGTCGCTGGTGCCGCTGGCCGAGGTCGCCGACCGCATGGGCCGCAGCGAAGGGGCGGTCAAGCTCCTCTTGCACCGCGCCATCGGCGCGCTCCGCCGGACGATGGCGGCGGCACCGGGCTTCGGCAACGATGCCCTGGGCATGGGCGGTGCGATGGCCTAAGCCTTCCTCCGCACCCGTTCCTCGACCTAATACAGGGGCCGTCGCATTGGCGATGGCCCCTGTGCTATTAGCTGCCGTTTCGTGCCTAGCGTCTCACTTCTTAACGGCCTGTTAAAACTCTCTTAACGTCGCCCTGTTAGACTGGCGGTGTATAGCAATTGATCGGGTTGGCGGGGACTTCGGGCGGTCTGTCTCTATGCGGCGGCGGGGCGCTGACCGGGAAGGGTACGAAGATGAGTATCTGTGTGTTGTTGGTCGAACACGACGAGCGCGTGCTGCACCAGTTGGGCCGGGGCCTGCGCGATGCCGGGTTCCTGGTCATGCCGCTGGGCGACGCCGAACAGGCGATTGACCTCCTCTGCCTGGTGGCGTTCGATCTGGTGCTGGCCGATAGCGGTACCCTGCGCTATGCCGGGGCCGGGGGGACCAATCCGTTGACCGCCCTGGTGCAAACCCTGCGCAACGCGCCGCTGCTCCTGTTCACCACGGCAACCACCCAGGCCCCCGGCGCGCCCGGCGCTACCCTCTTGCTGGAACAGCCTCTCCGCGATCTCCCCCGCCTGGTGGCGGCCATCGATCTGCTGCTCCGCGACCGGCCCCCCGCCCATGCTCCCCTCGCCGCGCATAGCCTGGGCGGTATGGCCCCACACTTCGATGCGGGCGACGTGGACGATTTGGCCTTTCCCCCGCTCCTGAGTATTGATGACGAGGGCGACCTGTCCGTGCGGCAGAAACGCTAGCCCCAGCTCCACCCCCATTTAGCTATCCATGTTTGTGCAGCGCCAGACAGGCGGGCGACGTATCGTCGCCCGCCTCATCGTAATTGACGGCACCAGGGGCACAGGGTATAATGCGCATAACTGAGGCGGATCGCCCATCGGCCTCAACCCCTGGTGAAAGGAACCATGATGCGCAACTGGTTGATTCTCCTGCTCCTCCTGCTGGGAGCCGGGCTGCTGACGGCATGTGGCGACAGCCCGCCCACGCCCACGCCCTTGCCCAGCCCGACACCCGTGCCGCCCACCGAGACCCCCATCCCCACCGCCACCCCGATCCCGCCGCTGACCATCAGTTGTGGGGCCGATTCGGTGATGGCGGAACTGATCGCTACCGATTCCGGCACGGAAGGTGCCCACGCGGTGGATCTGGTGCGGCGCACCGGGTTGGACCCGCGCTTTACCGCGCCCGACGGGCCGTGGCGGGTGGTTCGCCTATCGGCAGGCGGGGTCAATTGGGCCAACACCTTTTTGGTCACGGCGGGCGACCATCTCTTCTGGTACATCCACAACACCGACATCAACCCGATGACCAGTGAGGCTCAAAATATCAGCGCCGATGCACAACGGACGTTCCCGCCCTGCACCCCGCCGCTGGATGCGGTGGCCGACTATATGTTCAATGCTGTGTCGCTTCCCTGAGCCTGCGGCCCGGCTGACCTTTCTGCTGGCGTTCTTCGCTTGATCTCACCACCCTATCGTTATCTCAAGGAGGAGATTGATGAAACTGCCGCTGACGCCGACGCGCTTTATTAACCGGGCCGCCCAGATCTACGGTAACAAAATCGCGGTCATCGATGGGACCAAACAATTCACCTACCGGGAGTACAAAGAACGGACCCACCGCCTGGGTCACAGCCTGCTTGACCTGGGGCTGAAGCCGGGAGATGTGGTCGCCTACCTGGGCCTGAACAATCATCAGTTGCTCGAAGCCTACTATGCCATCCTGCCTACCGGGCTGGTGCTGCTGCCGCTCAACGTGCGCCTGCGCCCCCAGGACTTCGTCTATATCCTGCACGATGCCGGGGTGAAAGCCTTGATCGCCGGGCCGGAATTCGTCGAAGGGGCGTTCAAGCTCAAGGAATCGGTGCCGGGCTTGCAGCACCTGATCCTGCTGACCGACGATGCGCCGATCGGTGCCCACAGCTACGAGCAACTACTGGCCGATGCCTCTGCCGACGAGATTGACTACACGTCGATTGACGATGACGAGGTGGCTGAGATGTTCTATACCAGCGGCACGACCGGGCGGCCCAAGGGCGTGGAACTGACCCACCGCAACCTCTATCTCCACAGCCTGTGTTGTATCCCGCCGCTGAACCTCAACGATCGCGATGTCTTCCTGGTCGGCACGGTGCCGCTGTTCCATGTCAACGCCTGGGGGGCACCGCACTGGATCGTCGCCGTCGGCGCGCGGATGGTCGTCACCCCGCGCTTCGACCCGGAATGGACCCTGCGCGCGATCCAGGATCACAAAGTCACGCTGATGGCCCTGGTGCCGACGATGCTCAACGCGCTGTTGAACTTCCCCAAGCTGGCCGACTATGATGTGTCAACCCTGCGCGCCGTGATCATCGGTGGGGCACCGCCGCCGCCTTCGATGATCGCCGCCGCCCGCGAAAAGCTGGGCACCGATTGCTTTGTCGGCTACGGCCTCAGCGAAACCACTCCGGTGCTGACGATGGCGGTGATCAAGGATACGCTGCTGGACCGCCCGATGGAGGAGCAGTATAACCGCAAGGCGATGACCGGCATCCCGATCATCGGCGTGGAACTGCGCATCGTGGACCCCGACGGCCAGGACGTGCCCCATGACGGCGAGAGCATGGGCGAGATCATCGTCCGCGCCGACCATGTGATGAAGGGCTACCATAACCTACCCGATGAAACGGCGCGAGTCATCGTGGACGGCTGGTTCCACACCGGCGACCTGGCCGCGATGGACGACGAAGGCTACGTGCAGATCAAGGACCGCAAGAAGGACATCATCATCAGCGGCGGCGAGAACATCTCCTCGGTCGAGATCGAAGATGTGCTCTACCAGCACCCGGCGGTGATGGAGGCGGCGGTAGTGGCCGCGCCCGATGAGCAGTGGGGCGAAGTGCCCGTCGCCATCCTCACGCTCAA
Source organism: Chloroflexia bacterium (assembly GCA_038239755.1). Lineage (GTDB taxonomy): Bacteria > Chloroflexota > Chloroflexia > QHBQ01 > JAICKM01 > JBBSAN01. The sequence goes on from JBBSEL010000358.1 coordinate 4,703, forward strand.
ACCCGGCCACGAAGCGACCGCCGAGGAGATCATGGCCTTCTGTGCCACCCGGCTCCCGCGCTTCAAGTGCCCCAAGATGGTCGATTTCCTGCCCGAATTCCCCAAGACCGGAACCGGCAAGATTATCAAAACCGATCTGCGCGAGAAGTATTGGTCCGGCCACGCCCTGCGGGTGCATTAGCCCGGCGGTGCTTGCGAGGGGCGCACCAGGGATGCGCCTCCGCTTATTATATCAATACGCTCTGTCGCCTAATCATGGGTGTCTCAAAGTGCGGCGGCGGTCACCCGTCGCATTGCTCTTGGTGTAGTGGGGGGGGGGGGCGGGGGGGTGGGGGGGGGGGGGGGGGGGGGGGGGGGGGGCCCCCCCCCCCGACCCGGGGCGCCCCCCCCCCCAAAGTGGGGGGTGGGGCGGGCA
>JBBSEL010000359.1:0-5108 GCA_038239755.1 Chloroflexia bacterium
AGCAGCGCAACGACCAGCCCTGATGGCAGCAGGTATTCGTTGATCGCGGTGTAGCGGGCCACGGCGATGAACCCGGCCAGGCAGTAGAGCGCGGCGGCCCCGATCACACCTGCGCCGAGCAGCAAGATGTTGAAATCCCACCCGGCCAGCAGCGGCACCAGCACGAACGTCTCCACCCCGGCGAGCGCGGTGAGGGTGGCGACCTTCGCCGCCAGGTATTCCTCAATGCGGAGCGGCGTGACCACCTGGGCGACCAGGGTGCCCTCGCCCCGCTCCAGCAGCACCAGCCCACCGATAAAGTAGAAGGTGCCGAGGAGCAGGTTGCCAAGCAGCATCGGCGGCAGCAGCCAGCGCAGGTCCAGCGTCCCGGCTTGCGCCAGGATGAGCGCCCAAACCACGGTGACAAAGGCGGTCGCCAGGTAGAAGCCGTTCCGCAGTTGCAGCGTCACATCCCAGCGGATCTGGGTCAGCAGGCGCGTCATGCCAGACTCCGTCCGGTCGCCTGGACAAAGATGTCCTCCAGCGTCGCCTCTTGCGTGTGGATGGTCTGGACCGTGCCGCTCTGGAGCAGGGTCAGGAAGGCAGCATTGTCGCCCAGCCCGGCCAGCGGGAAGGTCTGCCGGGTGGCAGCGCCGGGAGCCGCGTACTCGACCTGCACATTGGGCGCACCGTAGCGCAGCTTGAGGGCGCGGGGGGTGTCGATGAGCGTGATGCGGCCCTCGATGATAAAAGCGACTCGGTCGCACAGCTCTTCGGCCAACGACATGGTGTGGGTGGTCAGAAAGACGGTGGCCCCGGCGGCCCGCCGCGCCTGGATCAACTCTTTGATCACCCGGGCGTTCACCGGGTCCAGCCCCGATGTGGGTTCGTCCAGAAAGAGCAGCGGCGGGTTGTGCAGCAGAGCGCGGGCCACGCTCAGCCGGTTCTGCATCCCCTTGGAAAACTGCGCCACCGGCAGCCGCCCCGCCGTGCCCAATCCCACCAGGTCGAGCGCCTCCTGCGGGGTCAGCACCGGGTGGCGATAGAGGGCGCGGAAGTAGGCCAGGTTTTCCAGGGCGGTCAGCTTGCGGAAGTGGGTCGGCAGCTCGAAGGCCACGCCGATCTGCTCGTAATAGTCGGCGTGCCAGTCGGCCAGGTCGCGGCCCAGCACGGTGACCCGGCCCTGGTAGCCCTTGAGCAGCCCGGTCAGGATGTTCTGGGTGGTACTCTTGCCCGCCCCACTGGGGCCGAGGAAGCCGAAGATCTCGCCATCGGCAATGTTGAAGCGCAGATCGCGCAGGGTCGGCTCCCGCGCTCCGGCATAGGTAAAGTTCAAATCACAGACCTCCAGCATCGGTGGCTCCTTCCAGTAGGGCGGCCTGGGTCAGGTGGCCGACCAGCAAATCGATCAGCAGGCGCAGCGTCTCCGGGTAGGCCGGGCCGATATCCTCGCTATGCAAACTGACGAAAACCAGGGCACGCATCAGCCCGGTGAACACGGCGGGCGACAGGGTAATAGCGATCCCGTGGGCGCGCCAGCGGGCCAGCAAGGCGGCGACGAAGCGCTCATCGGTGTGGAGGGCGGCCTCCACCCGCTCCGGCGGCAGCTTGCGGAGCAGGGTGGCGTACTCGGCTTCCCCAAAGTGGCGGAACAGCGGACTGCTGCGCCAGAGGGCGAACGCCTGGTCGAAAAAGATGTGCAGCCGCTCCGGGGGCGAACCGGTGGCCTGCTCGGCCACCTCCAGGAGCGTGGCGTGATAGGCCGCCTCCATTTGCTCGAAGATGGTCAGGAACAACTCTTCTTTGGACGGGTAGAAGAGGTAGAACGCCCCTTTCGAGATGTGGACGGCGGCGGTGAGGTCATCCACACTGGTCTTGCGGATGCCGGTGGTGGCGAGGAAGGCGCGACCCTGGGCCAGCAATTGGACGCGGATCTGGTCTTTCTCGGCCTCGGTAAAGCCTTTGGGCATCGGGTCTCCTTGACTATATGACTAATTCGATTTTATAGTCATAATTATACATCGTGCCTCTCCCTGATGCAATCCGCCGAAAGACCGATCTGATCGGGGGCTAACCGCCCGTCAGAACAGCAGCACGGTATAGCCGACATACCCGATCAGGATGACCGCGCCCTCGAACCGATCCAGCCGCGAACCACGGAACAGCAGCGGCACCAGCAGGAACGTCAGGACGGTCATGACCCCCACGCTGCCGAAGCGCACCTGATCCTCGATGACGAGGCCGTTGCCGGAGAACAGGCCGATCACAGCCCCGGTGAAGCCCAGGTTATAGAGGTTACTGCCCAGCACATTGCCGACGATGAGATCCGTTTCGTGCTTCCAGGCAGCGATGAGGGCAGCAACCAGTTCGGGCAGCGACGTGCCGATCGCCACCACGGTCAGGCCGATCACCGCATCCGACACCCCCAGCTGGTGCGCCAAGCCGGCGGCCCCGTCTACGGTCATCTGCGCACCGCCCAGGATCAGCCCCAACCCGACCACGGTTTGGAGCAGGGCGACCTGGGGACGGCGTGGGGGGTTCACCATCGGGCTTTCAATGATCATCTCCACCGCTTCGTGATCCATCCGGCGGTCTGGGCGCGCCAGCATATAGACCATGACCCCGCCGAACGCCAGCATCAATACGATCCCATCCAGCAGGTCGAGCCGCCCATCGGGCAGGACCAACACGGCGAACAGCAGGGTCATCAGCGCCATGAGCGGCAACTCTCGGCGCAGGACGCTCTTCGCCACGTACAGCGGGGCGACCAGGGCTGCTGCCGCCAGGACTAGCCCGATGTTGGCGATGTTGCTGCCGACGATATTGCCCAGCGCCAGCCCGCCTTTGTGATCCCCCAGGGCCAGGAGGCTAACCAGCAGTTCGGGGGCAGACGTGCCAAAGCCGATGACCACCATGCCGATGATCAGCGGGCGGACCCGCAGCAGCCGGGCCAGCCCCGCCGCCCCCTCCACAAACCAGTTCCCCCCGGCCACCAACAGCACCAGGCCCACCAACAACAGTCCGACCAACTGCACCGTCATGATCTCTGCCCCTCCCACGCGGTGACGCTCCTTCTAATGCCGCGCCACCCCGTCTAATGCCGGGAGAACGTATATCGTGTTAGCCACGCCAAAGTAAAGCGTCCCGAGTCCCAGGCACACAAAAGCGCCGGAACCTGCCAATTAGGCTTCCCGGCGCTCTATCTATCCGTCCATGCCAGCTATTGTAGCATAGGGCATCGGGGGGCGCAAGGCGGGGGCGGATCATCCGCTGGCTGCGGGGCCGGTGGTGGTCCGCACGATGAGATCCGCTGGCAAGACCACGGATTCGGGGGGCGGGGCGGCGCGGTCCAACTGTTGCAACAGGCGCTCTCCCCCTTGCCGCCCCATCGCCGCCATCGGCACCCGCACGGTGGTCAGGCCCAGATAGGGAGCGATCTCGATGTCGTTATAGCCGACGACCGAGAGATCCTCCGGCACGCGGACCCCCAGCGTCCGCGCCGCCGCCAGCACACCGAGCGCCTGGGCATCACTGCCCACCAGCAGGGCGGTCGGCGGGTCGGGCAAGCGCAGCAACGGGGCCAGGGCGGCCTGCGCCGCCTCCGGACTGTAGTCCGTCACCACTTCGTAGGCCGGGTGGAGCGGCAACCCCGCCACCTGCAAGGCTTGCCGGTAGCCTGCCTGGCGCTCGCCGGGGTCCTGGAAAGCAAACGGATCGGCCCGGCGGTCGATCAGGGCGATCCGGCGATGGGCCAGGGCCAGCAGATGCTGCACGGCGACCGTCGCGCCCGCGTAGTAGTCTACGCTCACGCTGACCACCCCCGGCTGCGTATTGTCCACCAGCACCAGCGGCACCTGGGCGGCCCCCAGGCGTTCCAGCACACCGGGCGGCGGAGTCACCGAGACGATTACCACCCCATCGGCCCCACCCGGCGTGCCGCAGGCGGCAAAGGCGCGATCCCGGTCGCCGGGGCGCTCGATGGTGCGGATGACCAGGGCGTAGGGGCTATCCACCACCGCCGCTGCCAGCCCGCGCAAAACCTCGACATAAAAATGGCGGGTGAACAGCGGCACCAGCACATCCAGCGTCAGGCTGTGCCCCTGTCGCAGGGCACGGGCCACCGGGCTGGACCGGTAGCCCAACTGGTCGATCACCGCCTGCACACGGGCGCGGGTCTCCGGCGCGACATGCGGGTCCGCGCTCAACACCCGTGAGACGGTGCCGATGCCGACCCCCGCCACCCGCGCCACATCCCGAATCGTGATCATCTCCTGCCCTCCTGAAGCTCGTCCCTCTTGTGAAATCGTTCCTGTTGTAGTATAATGGAAACGTTTCCATTATGCAAACTCGGTGCCGGAGTGTCCGGCGACCCGCCCAGGAAGGCCCCATTGTGGGGCGCGGCCCGGTGGGTTGCGGCCTCGCCGCGCCCTAATGGGGGATAGCCTGCGCACCCCGCGCTGTCTCTGGATAAGGATTTTGTGGTGAGCAGTGAAAGTGAAGAAGAGATCATTGATGAAGAGGATCGGCAGGCGGCAGCCGACCCGGTGCCGGACGCGGCAGCCGCGCCGCTCGACCGAGCTATTGCCTGGCTGCGACGGTCGCGGCGCGATGTGTTCGGTGGCATCGGCTTTGAGAGTCCGCGCTACCTGACCAAGTGGCTGCTGCTGGGCAGTGTGATCGGCATCGTCGCCGGGCTTGGCGCGGTCGTGTTCTATACCGCGATTGATTGGGCCACCGGGTTTTTCCTCGGCACCCTGGTCGGCTACCGGCCCCCCTCCCCGATCGGGGAGGGATCGCCCGCCATCGTGGCGATGGCCCGCCCCTGGCTGCTGCCGCTGGTCACCGCGCTGGGCGGGCTGATTTCGGGCCTGATCGTCTTCAACCTCGCCCCCGAAGCTGAAGGCCACGGCACCGACGCAGCCATCGCCGCCATCCACCACAAGGGGGGGAAGATCCGCGCCCGCATCCCCATCGTCAAGCTGGTTTCCTCCGCGATCACCATCGGCGCGGGCGGCTCCGGGGGGCGCGAAGGCCCCGCCGCCCAGATCTCAGCCGGGTTCGGCGCGTTGGGGGGGCAGGGGCGGCGGCTGTACACCACGGATCGGCGTATCGCCGTGGCCCCCGGGGTG